>CAYXRA010000179.1:0-9091 GCA_964467525.1 uncultured Calditrichaceae bacterium | reverse complement strand
AATCTGAGCGTGTATCTCTGACTTTGCCAACTCCAAATCCCCCTCCCCTGTATCCTCTCCCCCGCTCGCGGGGGTGGGGGGGAATGATTATTCCGCAATCTCAAATAGCAGCGTATCTTCCCGGAAGGGATTATTAGCCCGGGCCAGTGTGTGGCTGAATTCGTCTTTATCAACGGCTATAACCCGGTAGGCCAAATCGAAACCGGTTTGGTTCATAACTTTAGACTGATAATAGAAAGTATACGGCCCTTTAATTCCGACCATATTCATAATGGTCTCCAGCGTATCTTTTGATCCGTCGTAATATTGCAGCGGATAGTATGCGGCCACCTGTTCAAGATTGTCCGGCCCCTGGTAGTCCGTTACAACTGCCTGACAGACCAGTTCATTTCGATTAACGGGATTGGTGCGCCGGATTGCTTTTTCAACGATGGGCGCGGCGTATTTCAGCCGATAACTGAATTCATTTTCCACCGGACTGAGCACTTCTTCGAATTCGACAGGAAAATAGTTTGCAGCGCTGATTTTAATTGGGGTTGATTTGTTGCGTCTTTCATCATCCGAGAGCAGGTAATTAAGCGCATATTCTCCGTTTACGTTGGTTAATGTTTCCTGTCCGCCCACCTGTACGCGCGCATAATTTACCGGCTTATGCGTATAATAATGAATAATTCTGCCATAGACCCGTGTTGTTTCCAGCAGCTCCTGACCTTCATTATCATATCCGATAAATTTTTCGTAATCACAGCCTGTTAATAACGGCAAAATTGAAACAACAGCAATGATGATAAAACATTGAACCTGAAAACCGGTTATTTTTTTATCCATCAATATATTTTACCATATTGTATTACTCAAAAACATAGCTGAGCTGCCTTAGCGGATATTTGCGTTATTGGCGCTAACCTGGTAATCAGGCAATAACACCATAGACTGCATTAAGAACGCCCGCCTCAACACAGACAACGTATTAATAAAAAAGGCCGATGGCAACAGCGGCCATCGACCTTTTACGAAAAAATGCTTACTCAGGCAACCGGATTATAATCCGACGCGCAGGGTAAACATATTATTGGCGTTAAAATACCGCGAATCACGGAACGCATAGTCTATACCAACCATGCTGCCGGCAATCTTGTATTGAATACCGGCGCCAAGAGTAAAGGTATAGAGCAGATTATCCGCATCGGTCTTTGCCGTATACAGATAACCGCCGCGCAGCGCGACGAAGTTATTAAAATTATATTCCACGCCAAAACGGAAGGCATCGTTTTCCACGTTGTTATTCTGGAAAACACCGCTGAGCAGAACGCCGTTCTGTTCGTTGATTGCCATGTTATATGACAAACCGATTTCCAGAGCCGCGGGCAACTGATCACCAGATGCTTCTTTCTTGAAGTAATAAGTACCACCGGATACGTCATCCTGTGTTTTCTCGTACATACCGGAACCGTCATATTTCATGTCGGTACCGATGTTTTTCATTACCACAGCAAAAGAAACTCCCTGAATGCCTGCCAGGTCCTTGTACTGAATGCCCAGATCAAAGGCAAATGCAGTACCTGATACACGCGGAACAGACTCATACAGGACTTTTGCCTTTAAACCAACCTGAATGGATGAGGTCAGCTTATTGGCATAGGTCAATCCGAGCGTTGCCCAGGTCGGTGAAAATGTGGCGCCCGAGCTGCCGTCCATGTCTTCGACAGTAGTCATGGGGATATCGCCGAAATCGAAGGTTTTAATATCAAACCCGATTGCGCCGAAGTTGCCCATATTTACACCGAGACCCAGGTAGTTAATACCGATATCGTTAAAGACCGTATTACGGGTAAAAGCACCCTCGAAGCCGCTGTCCATATTGGACAAGCCTGCGGGATTCCAGTAAAGTGCGTCTATACCCTTTGTGTAAACGATATTGGCACCGGCCATAGCCAGAGAACGCGCCGATACCGGTTGCTGAACCTGCACACCAGCAGCAGTACCGATTCGATCTTCGTCCCCGGCATACAATGGCAGCGATACCATTAGCAAGAACACGAGTGCGAATACGATCTCGCTTCTTTTATTTAAAAATGTCATAGTATACTCCCTATCTATATTATCCATTGCATACAATTAAGATAAATGATTAATAATATTCCAGAACCTGTTGTGCCTGAACAATAACCACTTTAAGCACTTTCTCTTCACCCAGGTCCGGCATATCAACATGCACAATATAGATACCGCTGGCTACAGGCAAACCTGTTTCGTTAAGCAGATCCCATCTGTGGAACTGGCTGTCACTATCTTTTTCCAGTTTTCTTACCTGAACGCCGGCCAGGTTGAAAATCCGGAAAGTAGCCTTTCCCGGCAGATGGTTAAAGGTAACAAAACGGTTAAACCTGCTGGTTTCAAGTTCATTACCCGCATAATAAGGATTCGGGAATACATTTACATTTCCGACGTCTTCTTTTGCCAGTTCCTGACTGTAATCGGTTGCCGGCGCTTTAAAGCTGAAAATATCGGCCGCGGTATTCGGCTTGTTGGTAACCAGCCAAACCTTGTTTCCGAATGGCAGGGTGGCGTTAGAGAGATACATCGTCCACAACGTAGCCGTTATATACGGATAAGTTACCGGACCCGTAGCACTGCCCCATGTGGTATAGAAAGAAGTGTACAGATCGTTATCAGCGATGTATTGCGCTTCATTTGCCGGATCATAGCTGATCTCATTACCGGCTGCATCATAAGGTAACCAGCAGTAGACCGGTTCATAGGATGGCGCGCCGTAAATCGGGCCAAACCAGTTACCGTCAATATTCCAGGTGCCGGAGCCGTCCGTATCCCAGAAGCCGGCAACCAGACGCTGCATCTCGCCGGTTGAGAAGATATGGCGATAAACGGCAAACGGTGCATAATAAGGCGAACCGTCGGTGGTATCGAAATGAATTGTTTCACCGATATAGTCCCAGGTCAGGGATGAATCGGCAAAATCGAAGATCACATCGTCCATGCCCCAGAAATCGAAACGGTCGAAGTCACGGGCATAATTACCAATATCGGCGGGGATGCCGGCACGGTTGGAGAGCAGGTATCCGGTTGTACCTAAGCTTGGAACTAAAATAGATACATAGGGATCAACCACAACGTCATTTCCATCGGTTTCGTAGGTTGCCTTCAGGCCCGGAGGCGGTCCGGCAACAACGATATTCAGACCGTCGACATTAATGACCGCGCCATCGGTCAGCGATTCAACCTGACGTTGTTTTGTCAGAACATATTCACTGGCCGTGCTGTCAAATACATTATATACAACTTCATCATAAGTCGGAGAAGTCGTATCATCGTCAACCTCGAACATCACCTGATAGGTATGTCCGGTTAACTGTGTCGGATCGAGTACGGAAACCACTACCTGACCATCGGAAGGACCGGTATGCGTAACTTCGATATCCGTTCCGGCTTCTTCAACGCCGTAACGAAAACCCGGTTTCGCGTCCTGCGGGGTAACCGTATATACCGTAGCGGACGATTCCAGCGCCCGGTCGCGAATCAGATTGGGATCGAAGTTATAGGCGGTAACCGCAAAATAGTAAGGCGTACCGCGGCGCAGGTTATCATTGTTAATATAGTCTTTTTCGATAACCATGGCCCGCTGAATGCCGCTGTCCGTACCATACTGAACGGGCAGCTCGACAACAGTACCGAATTCCGAGGAGAAGAAGGATGATTTAATCATCCGTACGCCGTTCACTTTGTCAAACGTAGCGACGCGCACGGTTGACGGATCATTAATACCCGCGGTCGGTGAAGTCATCTGATAAACGTTGTATCCTTCGAACTCGTAGTTAATGATGACCGGTTCTTCGGTTTTTTTAACAGCAGACTCGTTCCAGCCCCAGTTCAGAACGATCTGATCATTTAGGGCTACAGCGTTAACCTGAGGCGCTTCGGGCGGTTTCGGAACAATCTGGAACAGGCTGTTGTAAACCGTCTGGGCCACATCATCCGTACTCTTCATATCGGCAACAGACTGTGTATTGGAAGCGCCAAGCCCGCCGATCACGGCAACAACCACTTCCTGCACATCTCCGTCTTCCATTGTAAACGGACCGGAGCACTGCAGCATGCGGCGGTCGCCCGGTTCATCAACGGTACCGTCGACATCCCCGGCTCCCGTTACCGGATCGCCGCTGAACGGATATTTGGTAGGCTGACCGGCGTCATCGCCGGTTTGTACCAGAAACGGCGTGGGATTGTCTACATCGTCTGTAGGAGCAAACCCGCGAAGTAAATTATACCATTGCAAGGTTCCCTCATATTCACCCAGGGTCGGGTCAGACCAGGTACCGCCGGCGGTAAAGTAACCGTAGGAGGTCATGGGCAGGTTTTTCTTTCCGGGCACTTTTTTCAGATCGAATACCGCGGTATCACCGGCGGCGCCATCGACCATCGGGCCCTGGAAAAAGTCGTAACCAACCGCGGCCGGGGCCAAACCGAATGCGTTATACTGGCCGTCCGTTGGGAAACCATTATAAGCGAACATCATGCTCAGCGTGGTATCGCAGCCGGAAAGGTCATCCCCGTAATTACCAAGGTCGGGGTCGCACCACTGACTGACATACATCGAGTCAATAGTAAAACCGGAATGGTTGGTTATCTTGAATTTCTTGAACACGATCTGACCCAGACCGGTTGTGGGCTGGTTATAAGCCCAGGCGGTTGTCTGGACTTCCAGACCGATCGGGGGCGAACCATAGAGATCGGACGCACGGCCGGCATTATCGTCATTGATAATATAGAACATTATCTGATCGGCCTGAGCGATACCGGGGTAATCTCTACCGGTAGGCTCACCATTTTCATCCAGTTTAACCGTTCCGTCATCATTAAATTCCGGAATCATCGGCATGTCATTCTCATCGCGAATCGGATTATATTGTCCGTTGCCGTCCACATCGTAATATGGGGCGCCCAGATCCGTCGGCCAATCTTTCCAGTCTGTTAAATACTGCTCAATGACTTCATCGGCCATGGCAGCCGTTACGGCATCCGTACTGACATTATTCAGTTCCGCGGCATCCGTTGTAACAACAGCGCGGGTCAGCGTGGCCCAGTCAGAACGAATCCGGTAGATACGGGCCCGAACATCATTGGGATCGCTGCCCCACCAGCCGGGCTGGGTACCGTTACGGTAGGTATTACCACCTACGCGCAGTTTAGTGCCCGATGAGGGATCATCGACGATACCGCCCCATACCAGGCCTTCTTCATAGACTGCCCCGGCAGTACCGCGGGGATAGTATCCGCCCGATCCGCCGGTAAAGGGATCGTGACCGGTAATACCATTATGCGAGAACCAGTACCCCCAGTTGCCAATATTAATCATATTTTGGGTTGTACCTATTGCTGACGCCTTGTAAAGCTCAGCGGTTCCGCTTGATTCTGTATTTATTTCTCTGGCGTACCCGTCACCCGCAGTAAAAGCGATTAACGAAACCAGCAGTACCATCCAGAGAAAAACATTCATTTTTCTTAGCATATCATCTCCTTATTAATCAGTACATTTTACTGTTAAATAACCAGAGATTAGTAATTTAATTTAAGGCCAAACATGATCTGGCGCGGCTGGCCCCAGAGCTCTGTGCCGGTATTCTGCAGGAAGGACTGGCCGTTTTGAGTGTTGACAGCTTTATATAATTCAACATACTCTTCACCGCCGTATTTTTCTTTCCACTGTGCAATACGTTCCGGATCGGTAATAAATCCGTCATCCGTATCGGAACCGGTTTCCATGTATACATTCAAAACATTTTTGGCATTTAACAGGTTTGTTACGCGGACATAGACTGTCGCGTCCAGATTTTCCATAATGGAAAACGATTTGTCGACGCGCAGGTCAACCAGGTTCACCCAGGGCGTCGTTGAAGCATTGACCGGTTCAACAGCCTGCCGCGAACGTGTATCGAACATATAGTCGACGCCGCCGGTGTATGCATCCTGCTGACCGCCAACGTTGATCACACGAGTGTAGGGATGGCCGCTGTTAAACTGCCAGATCAGGTTCATACCAAGCTGTTCCAGAATCGGGCCGCCGTCATCCTTACCGAAACGGTAATCCAGCATAACCGAACCGCGGTGCGTCTGGGAGTAATCCAGCGGAGACAGCGTGGTCGGCAAAACGCCGGCAGCGCGGTCAACAGCGGAAATGTAGCCCGTTTCACCGGAACCGGTGCCTTCAGCAGAAGTCAGCGTATAGTTCATCTGACCCTGAATGCGGTGCCAGCGACGCAGGGTTAATTTCAGTTCCAGACCTTTGTTGGTTGAGAAGTCGCCGTTTTGCAGCGCATTGTATGTAGTGATATCTGCGCCGGGCGCGGCCGTAATACGGGTTGTCTGAATTTGTCCTTTTACGTTCTTATAAAAACCGGCGATATCAACAGCGGCAAAATTACCAATCTGTTTCCGGAAACCGAGTTCATAAGAAGTCGTATAAATCGGATTAAATCCATAACCTACAGGGTTAATATAGAAAAAACCACCCGTGGCAATCTGACGGCCATACTGGAAATCGTTATAATAGAAATCGTTGAATTCCGGCATCTGGACGAATTTACCATACTGGGTATAGAAATTGGTCGTCTCGCTTACCGGAAATGAGATGCCCAGTCGCGGACTAAGATGGATGTGCGGATCAACTTTTTGCCATTCGCTTTCCAGAATAAGTCCGGTAGCCTGGTCCTTCTTGGCATTATCGGGAGAGCGGAGTGTGTAATCATCAGCGTCAAAATAATCCAAACGCAGACCGGCGTTGATGATCAGATCGCTGTACTCAATCTTATCCGACAGATAGACATTGGCCAATAACGGCGTTCTGGCCCCGTTGCGGCCGTCGGCATCCGTCTCTTCTCCCTCGACGTCATAGCCGTAGGTATTACCCATATAGCGGTTATACCAGTCCGGGGTCATAGCATCAAGCGATGCAAAATACTTACCGGATTTAGACTCATAAGCAGGATCCGTATGTCCCATGATAAGAGGATTGATTTGGAACTGACGAATGGTGTATTGTTTGGCGCCAAAACCAAACTTCATCTCGTGATGGCGGCCGACCTGGCTTACAAAATCAAGACCGGCGCCGATATAGGTCTGCTTACTCTTTTGATACCATCCGTAACCACCCGGACGTGAGAAAGGAATCCCGTTGATTAACCAGTCATAGTTTGCACGCCAGGCATCCCTGTAAACCACGGCGCTGCTGTCTGAAGGATCAAATGTTGCATTATAAACAGCGGCACTGTCGGCCCATTTTTGCCAGTCGTTTCCGAAATAGGAATCTTCCTGATCCAGCATGCGGTAATAGTAGCTCACATTCAGATCATAGTAGGTTTTGGAACTGAGCACATGAGTCAGCTTACCGGTAAGCAGCGCATGGTTGTTAATATTGGTAACATACCGATGCTCCATAGGATTATGTTTGTAATTTGCCGCATTCAATAACGGCGTTCCGTCTGAAACCGTCTCACTGTTGTTGAAAATACCGCTCAGTCGGAAACGGATCGGATCGAAATTAAATGATAAAGTCGAGTTAACTGCCAGACGGTCGCGGTTATTGCGCGGTGTGAATCCGTCCTTATAAAGAATATTTACCGTATCCGGGTTACCGGCAGTAACATCAGCATTGGCAGGATTAACATCAACTCTGTCGTTGAATTCAAAGCCTTCGGTGAAACGTTTTCTGAAATCGCCAACGCGTTCTTTTTCTCCGGCGACGAAGAAACGAATGTTTTTGGTGATTGCACCGGAAACGGTTCCGATCAACAGGTGATCATAATAGGAATAAGTTCCCAGGAACTTGTCCCCTTTATCCAGTTGAAAATCATCGGTTTCACCGGTGATGGAGAAATGCAGATCGCTGGTTCCCTGACGCAGTTCCGTTTTAACGATACCGGAGTTGGCGTTACCGTATTCGGCGCCAAATCCGCCGGTCAGTACCTGGAATTCCTCAATACCTTCCTGAATTACATGTATCGCATTGGTTCTGCTCACAGGATCCATTGTTGAAGCGCCATCCAGATAGTATCCCACTTCTTCGCCTCGACCGCCACGGATATTGACGGCGCCATTCTGTACAACAACGCTGGGCATCAGTTCCATAAAGGACTGCAGCCCGCGAATCGGCGCATTTACAATCTGATCCGAAGTGATTTTAATAGCACTATGGGTAACGTGCTTTTCTACCAATGGCCGTTCCGCCGTTACAACAACCACTTCACCAAGTTCCAATGTTGTCGGCGCCAGCTCAAAATTCTGTTCCGTGGTAATACCCGAAGATACGCGTACGTTTTCAACAACCGTTTTGGAATAACCAACATAGGTTGCTTCAACCGTATAAGCACCAACCGGAACATTTAAGATGACATAATAACCGTCAACATCCGTCGTTGCACCGAGGAAGGTCCCTTGTAGAACAATATTTACACCCGGCAAAGGCTCCCCTGTTTCTTTGTCCTGCACCATACCGATCAGCTTACCTGAAGTCTGGGCAAAAACAAATAGAGGCAATGCCAAGGTGAGCAAAATAAAGAGCACTTTTTTGAACATCCCTTAACCTCCACTAAATTAAACTAAGTTGTTCTTAATTAAAAACAGAAATGGAATAAGATACCAATCATGTCATAAGGCACCTCCTGAGCTATGTTTTATAGGGTTTATATAGGTGTGAGCTTCATCACGTGCACAATATAGAATAAAAGATTGATATTGTCAAGAGGTTCGCCAAATTCTTAATAAAACTAAATCATTATTTCAAATATTGTTAGCCTGCCGGGATTAATGACGCATGTTATGTATTTTTTTGACGGAGGTATTTTCTGATACGGATAATGCGTCATTTGTATCAGTAAAACCGGCGAAATCCCGCTTAATAGTACAATTACAATTCACACCGGCCTGACGGTCTTCTTTAAACCGCATGCGTTGCAATTAAAAACCTAACGCATATAAATAAATACGTTGTGTGCCCGCTGAAAAAATTTATATTCTTTAAAAATTCTTTTGTCAATGTAGAGACGCTGCATGCAACGTCTCTACAAAAAAACAAATT
>CAYXRA010000178.1:0-9092 GCA_964467525.1 uncultured Calditrichaceae bacterium | reverse complement strand
TCGATTTGATCAGCGCGGTCTCCTCACCGCAGACAAAGGCGCCGGCGCCGCGCACAATTTCAATATCGAAACTGACGCCGCTGCCCAGGATATTCTCACCGAGCAATCCCAGTTCCCCGGCCTGACGGATGGCGATAATCGTATGTTTGATCGCAAGCGGATATTCGCTGCGCACGTAGATAATCCCCCTCGTGGCGCCGATGGCAATACCGCCGATCAGCATCCCTTCGATAATGGCGTGCGGGTTACCCTCGAGCAGGCTGCGGTCCATATAGGCGCCCGGATCGCCTTCGTCGCAATTGCAGACCAGATATTTCTGTCCGTTACCATTACCTGCGGCCCGGGCTAGCTCCCATTTTTTGCCGGTGGGAAATCCGGCGCCGCCGCGACCGCGCAACAGCGATTGCTTTACTTCGTTGATAATCCATTCCGGATCGTTTTTTGTCAGTACCTTTTCCAGGGCATAATAACCGCCGTTCTCGCAGTATTGCAAAATACGAATCGGGTCTATCTTTTCATTGTTACCGAGAATGGTACGCGTTTGTTTTCTAAAAAATGGTATGTCGCTCTGGTGGTGAAAGCGCCGTCTATCGACGGGATCTTTATAAATCAGTTCTTCGTCCATGGTACCGGTCAGAGCCGCTTCGATAACCCGCGGTACGTCTTCCATTTTCAGTTTGGGATAGAGATGACCGCCCGGCTCCACCAGAATAAAAGGATCCATCTCGCAAAATCCCTGACAGCCGGTAACACGCAGTCTGATCTTATCCTGCAGATTGTTATCAATGATATGCTTCTTTACAATACGCATCACATCATTCGATCCGCTGGCCTGTCCGCCGGTGCCGGCACAGAGCACCAGGCTCGGCTTACCTTCCTGAACCATTTTTTCATTCAGAATGCGATGCCGGAAACTGATAAATTCTTCTACGCTTTTTAGTTTGTACATTGATTATCTTCTCCTTAATCGGCCTAAGTTTAATAAATCGATGATCCTCCCAAATCCAGGATATGTCCCTTGCAGCCCCAGCGCGAACAAATTTGCACCACTCCGCCGCCGCGCACGATCATCGGCACCATCGATGAGCCGCAAATCGGGCAATCGGAGGCGCCTGTCAGCTCAGCATGGCAATGGGGGCAAAAGATATTTACCACCGTATCTTCCGGTATCTCATATTCTTTGGCCACATTATAACTGCCGTATAAACTGGAAAGCGCCAGCCAGCCGTGTTTTTCACCAAAGGACACGGTAACCCGGATAGAAGGATATCCGTCGATCAGATGCTGCGGCGCCATCAGACTGTGGTTGCAGCGCGGGCAACTGACCTCGACCGGAAAAATGCGCTTGTCCTCGCGCACGCGTACTTTATCCAGTCCCTCGCGGCTTTTACTGATGATCTGTTTGACATCGGAGGGTTTAACATTGGAAAAATAATGACCGTCCACAACGACGATCGGTCCGAGGGCGCAAGCCCCCAGGCAATTCACGGTTTCAAGGGTAAATTCCCGGTCTTCTGTGGTTCCTCCGGCTTTGATTTCCAGCTCTTTTTCAAATTCGCGGGCGATTGCCGCACCGCCCCGCACGTGACAGGCTGTACCCTGGCAAACGGACACCAGATGCTTTCCCCGCGGTTCCAGGCTAAAGGCCTTGTAAAATGTAGCCACACCATAAACTTCAACCAGGGCATGCCCGGTTTTTTCCGCGACCTGTTCCAGGGCCTCGCGGGGCAGATAGCTGTATTTAGACTGAATGTCCTCCAGAATAGCAATCAATCCGCCGCGCTCATCTTTATGCTTCTGATAAATTTCGCTGATATCAATTGCGTCCATATTACCCTTTCCTAATTTTATATCTTAACCATCAACAAAAATTTTCGCAATGCCAAATACCGCCTTCCGGCTTGGGAATATCACAGGTGTAGCGATTGCCGCATATTTTGCATAAACCGCTTAGGTTTAAGTTGGAATTTTCTTTACTGTGCAGAGAATTGTTCGGTAAGGAATCTGAATTTAGGGGGCGGTATTCTTCACATAAGAACACTTTATCCCCGTCAGACTGGCAGCGTTCGCAGTCCCCGGCAAATAAACAGGTTTTACACAATGATTCATAATTCATAATCAAATTGTCCAAACCCGGCAATGAATCGAATTGAAATAAATTGTTACATTATTCACATTACAATTAACATACCAGAATTTACCTCTGCTCCGGAACCCGGAATCATGATAAATTATAAGGTATTAAATTATTGTTTATATGTATGATATGAGAAAAAATGATTCAAATGATTTATTGAAAGATAATTATCAGGCAGCTAAAATTCGGGGAACTATGAATCGGCGGTACATTTTTACCCACTTAAGAGGGGTTACTGACTCCCGTGCTGTTTCAGTTTTTCACGCAGGGTCTTGCGGTCGATGCCCAGAATTTTGGCCGCTTTTGTTTTATTGCCGTTCACCGTGGCCAGAACATTTTTAATATATTCCGCCTCCACTTCGGCCAGGGTGCGGGTAAGCCCCGTTTCGCGCAGAGCGGAAAATCGCATGATCGAAGGCATGTCGGGCACGTCGATGATGCTGTTCTCGGCCATGATACTCAATCGCTGTACCACGTTTTCCAGCTCGCGTACGTTACCGGGCCAGTTGTAGTTTTTTAAGACTTCCAGGGCTTTTGGTGAAAATTCCAGTTTCTTTTTATCCTGTTCGGCAGCGAATTTTTCGGCGAAATGATTGGCCAGCAGAATGATGTCGTCGCCCCGGTCGCGCAGCGGCGGCAGATCAATGGTGATCACATTCAGCCGGAAGAAGAGGTCTTCGCGAAACGATCCTTTTTGCACCAGACTGAACAGGTCCTTGTTGGTAGCGGCGATAATCCGCACATCCACGTTGCGCGGCCGGTTGGCGCCAACCATGCACACTTCCCTGTCCTGCAGAACACGCAGCAGCTTCACCTGCATGGAAATGCCGGTTTCGCTGATCTCATCCAGAAAAATGGTGCCGCCGTCGGCAGTCTGAAAAAATCCGGCCCGCGATTCGGTTGCGCCCGTAAAGGCCCCTTTAACATAACCGAACAGCTCGCTTTCGAGTAACTTTTCCGGAATCCCGCCGCAGTTAATCGGGATAAACGGCGCCGAAGCGCGCGCGCCGTTATAATGAATGGCCCGGGCCACCAGTTCTTTCCCGGTACCGCTTTCCCCGGTTATCAGCACCGTGGCTTTGGAATCGACCACTTTGTCGATCGATTCGAAAACGGAACGCATAACAGCCGAAGCGCCAAGCAGACCATAGCGCTCCGGGGCGCGTTTCTCTGCCGACTGATTACCGGATCGGCGCATACGCTGCCTGGCCAGTATTTTTTCCACGGCATCAAACAATTCCTGATCGGTGAACGGTTTGCTCAGATATTCCTCGGCGCCCGATTTCATTGCCTCCACCGCTCCTTCGATGGTAGCGTAGCCGGTAATCATCATCACCTCGGTATCCTTGTAGTTTTCACGCACGTGGCGGATCAGATCCAGACCGCTCACCTGGGGCATCTTAAAATCGGTAATCACCAGATCGATGGACTGGGCATCCAGAATCTTAATCGCCTCGCTTACCGAGGGTACGGTAAAAACCGTATAGCCCTCACTTGTGAGATTCCTTTGCAAAATTTCTCTGGTCATCGCTGCATCGTCCACAACAAGAATCGTATTTTTGTGATCAGCTGACATTGTTATTCCTTTAATCCGTAAATAGGCCGATTATTTAATCCCTGCCTGCCTAAGAACCGCAACCGTTTAAACCGGGAAACGTACCTCGAAGCGCGAACCGCGTCCGATCTGACTTTGCACGTCAATTTCACCCTTATGCGAGGTAACAATACCGTGAACCACGGCCAGCCCCAATCCGGTTCCTTCATTGACATCCTTGGTTGTAAAAAACGGTAAAAATATTTTTTTGATTATCTGCTCAGTCATGCCCGTGCCGGTGTCTTCCACGACCAGTATGACAAAATCGTCTCTGCCCGCGGTTTCGATTTTTAATATGCCGCCGTCGGGCATGGCCTGAATGGCATTCACCGTCAGATTAATCAGCACCTGATGAATCTGTGCTTTATCGCCATCGATTTCCGGAATGGACGGATCGGTGGATCGTATCAGCTCTATCCCCGCCTTCAGACAGCGCGCCTCAAAAAAGTACAGCCCTTCGTTGACGATTTCATTCAAATTGACCCGGCTCTGCTTCGGCGTGGTCTGCCTGGCGAATAACATCAGTTTATTAATCACCTCCCGGGCATGCAAAGAGGCATTGATAATTTTATCCAGATCGCTATTTACCTGTCCGGAGACCGTGTTGTCCTTCTGGGTTAACTGGGCAAAGCCCAGAATATTGCCCAGCGGTTCGTTCAGTTCGTGGGCGACGCCCGCGGCGAGCTGACCGATGGTCGCCAGCCGATCGGCATGGCGCAGTTGATTTTGCAGAATCCGGCTGTTTTCTTCCGCTTCGCGGCGCTCGATGATCAGCGCCGTTTCCCTGGCAATGGCGTTGATCAGGCTGCGCTCTTCCTGCAAAAACGGCCCCTCGTCCAGTTCGATCATTTCATCCAGATAAGCCACTTCCAGACTGCCGCGCCGGATATCTTTTACGACAATCGGCGCTTCCTGCTTCTGAACCTGCCGCTCAAAATCCGGCGTTGCAAAAACCTGTTCATCAAAAACGATACGGGCGACAGTAATTTCCGGATACTGCCAGGCCGGCGGAATAAAGTCAACGATGTGTTTCAATGTTTCTTCCAGGGAAATATCGCGCCTTTCGGCCAGTTGCGAGATAGCGTAGAGGCAGGTCAGCTCTTTAACCCGCTCGCCGAGGGCATCCTGATTCTGTTTTATCATCAAAGCAATGCGGATAATCCGGATCATATTATCGAGATTGCCGAGTATCGAATCATCAAAAAAATCGCATTGTTTGCTCAGCAGTTGGACGAAGGCCTTTGATTTTTCAGACGCATCGAGCGGTAAGCAGGCAAATGACCGCATAGGCCCGTTTTCTCCTGCTACCGTTTCCCGGCCGGCATTAATCCAAAAACCGCCGCCGGAAACTGCATTAACTCTGTTTTCCGCAGTATCATTAATAAGAAATTCATTGCGCCTGCGGTCAAAGCGGTTTTGCGCTCTCACAGCAGGAACGGTTGTTCCGCTTTTCTTTTCTGCCGCTATAAAGCACAGATCGTAACCCTCATCATCCGCATAACCTGAAAGCAGATACTTGTTTTTCTCCACAATCCATAATTCTGCAATATTACAGCCGGTGTAGTTGTGCAGCAGTTCGGTGGTTATGCGCAGATGTTCGATCCGCGATAAGCGCTGGTTTGATAGTTTAAATACCTCATGGGTGAACGAATGCAGCAAATCTTCCGAACTCTTATCTGTAAAATGATTATGGATTTTTGTCATTTTATTTTAACTTTTGTTATTTTTAAACTTAATTTACGCATAGCCAGGTTTAAAGCAAAGTGGGTTGGCGGTAATAAATAAAAAATGTAATTGTTTTTAATATGGGCAGGGAAAATCGATTGCTATTAAAAAACATCAGCATCAGCGCAAAATTCAAACTGATCGCCCTGGGCTTTTCCCTGCCGGTGGCCATTCTGCTCTATCTTTTGATTTCAGAAAAAAATATCGCCATCGAATTTGCAGAACGGGAAATTGTCGGCGTCCGATACATGGAAAGCCTCAGCCGGGTATTTTACCATTCGGCACGGCACAGCGTTGACTCACCACGCAACGGGCCCTTTTCCGGTCAGCAAGAAATAACAGCAACAGAAATCCACCGGGAAATCCGGAAACTGGGGTCGCTCGACGGCAGGTATGGAGAGATATTTAAGAGCAGTTTGTTTAAAGTGAAATCTGATTCTGTTTTTCGCTGGCTTCAACAATCTGAAAAAGACCCGACGGCAATGATTAAGAATCAGGGCCGCTTTTTCGAACACCTGCGGGAGCTGATCGTACTGACCGGCGACCTGACCAACCTGACCCTCGATCCGGATCTGGACAGTTTTTATCTCATGGACATCGTCATCAATAAAATGCCGGATCAAATGAGTCTGCTCATCGATCTGCGGCATTTTGCCGAACAATCACTGAAACCGGATCCCCATGCCGTTGAAATGCGCAGTCAGTTTATCCACCTGAACCGTCTGCTGCAAACCACACAGGATAATATCGAAAAGAATCTGAAAACGGTAGCCCGGTATCACCCCGCTACGGCTTTGCCGGACTCCCTGCAACAGGCTGGTGCTTTGCATGAGCGCAACATCAACGCCCTGATCGCCGCCGGTATCGTTATCTTTTCCGGTGAAATAAACAGTAATGCTTATAATCTGATCAAATCCGAAAGTTTGAACAGTCTGCAATCGGCCTTCGTTTTGTGGGACGTTGCAAACCGCCATTTGCATCATTTATTGCAAAACCGCATCGACCGGCTGACCAATCGCAAACTGGTTGCTCTGGGCAGCGTCGGCACGATCCTTTTACTTACCATTGGCCTTTTCCGGGGCGCGGCACGCAGTATTGTTAAAGGCATCGGCAACCTGGACCGCACCGCCCAACAGGTGATGGCCGGCAATCTCGATGTCTCCGTGGAAAATGATTCCGGGGATGAAATCGGGCGCCTGAGTACCAGTTTCAATCAAATGATCCGCACACTCAATCAACTGATCACAGAGAATCGGCTCAGGCTGACCGAAACCCAAGAAGCGCTCGACACGGAAATGAAAGAACATAAAGAAGCGGAACGGGAACGGACGCGTTCGGATATGCTTTTTAGAAATTTGTGGGATATTTCCGTGGATGGGATGCGACTGACCAATCAGGAAGGCAAAATACTATTGGTCAACGAAGCCTTCTGCCACATAGTGGAAATGGATAAAGGCGAATTGATCGGCGAACCTTTCTACGTGGTTTACCACCGGAATCAGCAGGAAGAAGTACGTAAGAGCTACGAGCAAAAATTCAAATTCAATGCCTTCACCGAGCATTATGTTTGCGAACGCATTCTCTGGAACGGTAAGCGTACCTGGCTGGAATTTTCCAACACCATTCTGGAAATTGCCGACGCCGGCCCTCTGCTGACCTGTGTTATCAAAGACATCACCGAGCGGAAAAACAGTGAAATCGAACTGGCCCGCAGCGAGGAACGCTACCGGTTGCTTTTCAATAATGCCAATGATGTGGTTTTTGTCAATCAATTTACCGATGATAAAAAACCGGGGCCGTTTATCGAAGTCAATGATGTAGCCTGCCGGCGACTCATCTATTCCAGAGATGAGCTGATCGGCCTCAATCCCTATCTGACCATTCCCAATCAGTACACGGAAAAACTGAACGAAGCAATGGAAGAATTATTCAATAAGGGCCATGTCATATTCGAGCTGACCTATCTCACCAAGGACAAGCGGAAAATTCCTTTTGAGGTGAATGCCCATCTTTTCGAGTTTAACAATAAGCCGACGATTCTTTCCATTGCCCGCGACATTACCGAGCGCAAGCGTTCCGAAGAAATTTTAAAAAGCAGCAGCGAACGGCTGCGCAATCTGGCCTCGCGCCTGCAAACCATCCGCGAGGAGGAACGCCGGGTCATCGCCCGTGAAATTCACGACGAGTTGGGACAGGTGCTGACGGTGCTGAAAATTCAGATTTCGCTGCTGTCCAATAAACTGCGTGCCGACCAGTCCTTTCTAAAGGAAAAGGCCGAAGGATTGTCAGCCGTGATCGATGAAGCAGTGGATTCCGTGCAGCGCATTACAGCCAAACTGCGGCCCGGGATTCTGGATGAATTGGGACTGATCCCGGCCATCGAATGGCAGGCCCAGGATTTTCAATTGAAAACCGGTATTACCTGCAAATGCTCCCTGCCGGAAGAAGAAATCGACTTAAATCAGGAAAAGTCGACGGCGCTGTTCCGCATCCTGCAGGAAGCGCTCACCAATGTGGCCCGGCACGCCAACGCCAAAAAAGTGTCCGTTTTTCTGCGTAAACTGGATGGCATTCTGGTTCTGGAAATCACCGACAACGGGGAAGGGATCACAAAACCGCAGATTAATGACCCCAGATCACTGGGTATATTGGGGATGAAAGAACGGGCGATGCTGTTCGGCGGGGAGGTAAAGATAAATGGTGTGCGCGGGGAGGGCAGCAATGTCCGGGTGGAAATGCCTTTGAATCATGGCGGGTGAAGGGGGAAATGATAAAGGTCTGAAAGGCGTTGTCTGTCAACATTCCTATCATACCCGACAACGCAGCAAATCGGTCGCGTAGCGATCCCTCTGGGAGAATCCATAACATCGATTGGAACTAAATATCGCATTAATCGATGATAAAGTTAAAAATAAAGAAAAGATGTTCTAATGATAAAAATACTAATCGCCGATGATCACGCCATTGTCCGGGAAGGATTAAAGCAAATCGTTGCCGAGCAAAAAGATATGCATGTCACCGGTGAAGCGGCAAACAGCACAGAGCTTTTCCAACTTCTGCAAAAAGGTAACTGGGATGTTGTGGTGCTGGATATCAATATGCCCGGGAAAAGCGGTTTGGAAGCGCTCAAGGAAATGAAAACCAGGTACACCGATATTCCTGTGCTGGTGCTCAGTATATACAGCGAAGATCAGTACGGCATCCGCGCCCTGAAAGCTGGCGCCGCCGGTTACCTGAAAAAAGTAAGCGCACCGGAGGAACTGGTTCAGGCCATCCGCAAAATCGTCGCCGGGGGACGATATATCAGTGAGTCCCTGGCCGAGAAACTGGCATCGGTGCTGGGTCACGATCAGCACATTCTGCCGCATGAAAAACTCTCGGACCGCGAATACCATGTCCTGTGTCAAATTGCTACGGGTAAATCGGCGGAAACGATTGCTTCGGAATTGTTCATCAGCGTCCACACCGTTTATTCGTACCGCAACCGCATTCTGGAAAAGATGAAGTTGAAGTCCAATGTTGAGCTAACCCACTACGCCATTCAGAATAATTTGATCGAAATTTGATGGCAGGGAAAAAATCGGTTCTATGTCGTTTTGTGTGGGTATTATACATCATACGCAGCAGTATAAAACA
>CAYXRA010000177.1:0-9116 GCA_964467525.1 uncultured Calditrichaceae bacterium | reverse complement strand
AAAAATGCGGATTCATGTTTCTGCTATTATGCTGTTCATATTTGCATCTATTTGTTATGCACAACCGGACAGCGAAAGGGTGTTTACCGGACTGGATAACCTGCACGAACATGCGGCGCTCTTTGCCAATAAACGGGTCGGCATCATTACCAACCATACCGCCCGCGATTATGAAGGCAAGCATATTGTCGATAGATTTTTTGAAATGGAACAGGCGCAGGTTACCGCATTGTTCGGACCGGAGCACGGCATCCGTGGTGATACCGACGCCGGCGGCAAAGTGGATGACGCCATTGATCCCATTAAACAAATTCCCATTTTCAGTCTTTACGGCAAAAATTTAAAGCCAACACCGGCGATGCTGGAAAACGTCGATTTACTGGTGTTTGATATTCAGGATGTCGGCGCCCGGTTTTATACCTACATCTGGACCATGGCCCTGGCCATGGAGGCGGCCGCGGAAAACGGGAAAATATTTGTCGTACTCGACCGCCCCAATCCCATCAACGGCATAGCCGTTGATGGTAATGTTTTGGATTCAGGCTATGCCAGCTTTGTCGGCCTCTACCCGATTCCCGTACGTCACGGCATGACGGTCGGTGAACTGGCCAAAATGTTCAATAATGAAGGCTGGCTTGAAAACGGCCTTCGCGCGGATTTAGAGGTTATTCCAATGCGCAACTGGAAACGGGACTACTGGTACGATGAAACAAAATTAAAATTTATCAAACCTTCACCCAATATGCCCGATCTTGAAACGGCCATTGTTTATCCCGGCCTGTGTTTGCTGGAAGGCGTCAATGTTTCGGAAGGACGCGGCACCTACAAACCGTTTCTGCAATTCGGCGCGCCCTGGATCGACGGCCATTTGCTGGCAAAAAGCTTAAATACGCTTAAACTGCCCGGGATAATTTTTGCGCCCACCAACTTTACCCCGGCAGCCATCGAAGGTATGTCCATGCACCCTAAATATAAAGATGACGCGTGCGGTGGCGTTACCATTAAAATAACCGACAGAAACCAATTAAATGCTTACAGAGCCGGTATTGCAATTATTGCTGCTATCCGTAATCTGTATCCGGAAGATTTTGAATGGCGGGATCACATATTCGATCGCCTTACCGGCACATCAAAAATCCGTGAAGCGGTTAAAAATGATGTAAGCATAAACGACATCGTAAATAGCTGGCAGGGCGAACTGAAGCAGTTTATGACGGTCAGGGAAAAATATTTACTGTATAAATAAACCGGGTAATTTTATCCTGAATTAATATATCCGGCAAGGCTTATTCTCTGTTCAAAAAATTTTAATGACGGCCCGGCATTAAAATATTCTGAATAATATAAACTGACGGTTGTACCACTAAGTGTTTATCAAAATATGAGGTACTGTAATGATCGAAGTTGAAGAACGCAATGATATTATGCCCCTTTGCCCCCATTGCAATAACAGCATCACGCAACTGTATTTCCGTGAAATCCGCACTTTTTTAGGCAAGCGTTTTTTATATTTTTGTTCGCAATGCCACAAAGTTCTGGGCATTTCCCATCGTAAAGGTTTCTGGATGGGATAGTGGAAATAGCTTAAATCCAGCCGTAAACATTCAGATCAACGCGTCCGTTTTGATCGAAACGTACGCCTTCTTTTTCAAGTAATCTTCGCTGCAAAGTGCCTTCCCTGCCATCCGCGCGCAGGCTGATTTTACCCTGACTGTTAATCACCCGCTGCCAGGGAACATCACTACCACCGGGCAAAGCGGCCATGGCATACCCAACCATGCGCGGCGTGCAGTTTCCCGGCATCCGTCCAATTTGTCCGTAAGTCGCCACCCGCCCTTGCGGAATCTGCCGGACTAACTGATAAATCCGATCGTATGTGGTTTTCGTGTGCACCATTCCGGCGGGATTACGCTTCGTAAATGATATTGTATTTTTTGATCAGACGATGAATAGTCCGGCGGTTTAGACCGCATTCCGCGGCGGTACGGGAAATGTTGCCTTCATTCTTTTTCAGGTGATGTGACAGGTAGTTGATTTCAAACTGTTCAAAAACCAGCTCTTTTGCCTTCTTGTAAGAAAGCGACAGCATGCTGTTAGCCAGTTGAACCGCCTCGGTATTGTCCGGGATCGGTAAATCGGATTTCCGGATTACCCGATCCGGACACAGATAATAAGCCCGTTCAATCATATTCTGCAGCTCCCGCACATTCCCACTCCATTGATAGCTCGTCAGCGCTATCTCGGCTTCGGGTGTAAAACCCTGGACAATTTTATCATTTTTGGAATTGAGAGTTTTTAGATGATGTTCAGCCAGAGGCAGAATATCCTCAGGTCGTTCACGTAATGGAGGCACGTGTAAATGGATTGTATTCAGCCGGTAATAAAAATCCTCACGAAAACGGTTTTCGGCCACTTCCCTTTCCAGATTTTTATTGGTAGCCGCGATGATACGCACATCGATGTCGATTTCACTCTGACCACCGACCCGGCGGATCGTGCGCTCTTCGAGCATGCGCAATAATTTCACCTGTAATTCCGGACTCATCTCTCCGATTTCATCGAAGAAAAACGTACCCTGATTGGCAAACTCAAGCAGACCGGGCTTGGTTTTTACAGCGCCGGTGAATGCGCCCCTTTCATGACCGAACAGTTCGCTTTCGAACAAATGTTCGGGCAGCGCACCGCAATTTACCGGGACGAAAGGATTCAGGTTACGTTTGCTGAGCTGATGAATCGCCCGGGCAACCAGCTCCTTACCTGTGCCACTTTCGCCGGTGATCAAAACATTCATATTACCCTGGGCAACTTTTTGAACAGTCGCCAGTAATTCCGAAATTTGCTTAGATTGGTAAATAATGTTTTTGAACGCTTCCGGTGCATCCTGATCAGGCCTTTCCGCACTTTCATCATATTTCTGATTGATCGCCCGGTCAATCGTTTTAAAGAGTTTTTGGGAGGTAAACGGCTTTTCGATAAAATCAAAGGCGCCCTCGCGCATGGCTTCCACGCTGGCTTCGATTGTTCCGTACCCGGAAATCATAATCACACTGGAACCGGGAAAATGGTTTGTGGCTGTTTTAAGAATATCCAGTCCGGTAACGTTCTTCATTTTGAGATCGGTGATGATCAGATCGTATTTATTATTTTTTACCAATTGAATGGCTTCACTGCTGTCGCTGATGAGCTGCAATTTAAAGTCTTTCCTGCGCGAAAGAATCTTTTTCAGACTCTCCAGCATTTCCGGTTCATCATCTATGATCAGAATTTTTTTCATTGTGATTGTAATTCCCTGTTAAATGTGATAACAAATCTTGCGCCATGGCCGGATTCGCTGTAACATTTAATTTCAGCATCGTGATTTTTACAGATGTTTTTTACGATATAAAGCCCCAGTCCGGTTCCTTTATCCGCGCTTTTGGTCGTGAAAAACGGTGAAAAGATTTTATCCATTACATGATCTTCAATTCCCGGACCATTGTCGCTAACCGTTAAGCGGACTTTTTCATCGCCGGCATCTTCGATGATTAACCTGATCGTGCCCCCTTTTTCCATTGCATCAATGGCATTATTGATCAGATTGGTGATGAGCTGTTCAATCTGAAGTCCGTCTCCTTTTATTACCGGATTTACGCTGCTGAAATCTTTGATAAGCCGCACGCCGTTTTTATCGAACCGCGATTTCAGTATTTTAGCTGTGCCTTCTACTATTGCCCGCAAATTAATCGTGGTAAATTGCTTTGGTAATCTTTTACTGTATTTGAGAATATTTCCGGTTATTCTGGATACCTTATGGATCTGATCCAGAATAACGCGGAAATCATCCGTATAATTTTTTAGCGCCTCGTTATCCTGCGTTTCCATATTCAAATAATCGGCGCGTGAATGTATGATTGCCGCCGGATTATTTATTTCGTGCGCCATTTCAGCCGCCAGTTCCCCCACCGTTACCATCTTATCGGCCCGCTGCAAAGCTTCGAAATGAAGCATTTCTATTTTTTTTCGTGACTTCTGTAAATTTGATACCATTTTATTAAAATGCCGGTTTAGCATTCCGAATTCATCATCTTTATTCTCCGGCAGTCTGATATCCAGATTTTTTTTGTCAACTTCATCGAGTCCCTTAATTACGCGCTGCAGCGGCTTGTTTATAAAACGACAAAACAAAAAATACAACCCAATAAACAAAACTATAATGATAAGAATCCCCAAAAATATGATATAAGTTGAAGCCGCATAGAATTTTTCTTCCGATTCCGTTAAGTGGGTATCAATATCAATGTAAGCGATGTGTTCGCCATCACCATGGCACCTTTGGCAGGCCGGCGCGTTATAAATCGGTTCTACCACGGAATACATATTATCATCATACATCAAAATAGTATGCTTATTTATAAAGTCAAAATCGCCTATATGATTTTCAGGAAGGGTATTCATTGATTTCAAAACCTCAGTGGTATCCGAAGCAAAAAGAATGGTTTTATCGCGGTTGAATATCCGGATATTTTTTATATTCTCGTGGAGTGTAAATCGATGAACGGTTTGCTGAAGATTTTTATCTCCAATCATCATGGATATTTTAATACACTCACGGATTACGTCCAGAGAAGCCTGCAACATTACCACGGAGCGGTCGGCAAAATTACTGCGCATCTGAACTACTAAAAAGTATGTCGGTATACCGACACTAATAACGATGAACAGAATTGATGTAACAATGAATTTAAATTTTAATGTTCTAAACATGATTCTAACTTCTTCTCGATTGATTTACAGAACCTAATGCTAATTTGTATTTGATTTACGATTACACGGCTACGCGCCATTTGCTCAATAAATTTAAACAAAAGCCCTTGAAAAGCCAATATTGTTCCTTTTGATTTATTTGAACTGTATTTTATTTACATTTTACTGTCCAATCCATGTCACAATGGGACATTTGTTTCACAATTTTTTGAATATTCTAAATACTAAAATAATCAATCGAAGCGACTACATCGTATTAACATATTGATAATATACGACTTGAGTTTAATATCTTCATAAAGTGATCTTTTTAACATACTGGCATGTTGCTTGCATTATAACAATAAATAAATTTTTAAAATAATTAACCGAAGTTTGTTAAACTTTACAAGGAGGGGTAATGTCGAAAAAATTACCTGTCATTTTAATTTTATTGCTTCTGCCAACCATGATGGTCTTTAGCCAGAGCGTCATGCTGGAACCGGTTGGTGTTTCACCGGCCACAATCAAAGCAGATACGGTTGGCGATCCCGGCTATATCGGTATTTTTGACCGCGTCTACAGCGGGCTGCTTAATGTCGGTGTGGAAACCAAAATGTTCTTCAGAGGCAGCAGCGATATGCAGCTTGCCAGCGGAACCTGGTCCGTTCTGGAAGCACCGGATGGTTCAGCGGCAACATTTATAAACGAAACGGTTGTGGATACCTCCACGGAAATGGCCACATTTACGCCGGATCTGGTTGGTACCTATGTGCTTGAATTTGCTGACGGCGCCGCCGCTGCAACGGTCACCGTGAATTCAGCTAAATATCTTGGTGTTGGAGAAGAAGAAGGCTGCACCAATGCATTTTGCCATAAAGATCAAACCGCTGAATGGCGGATGACCGATCATGCTACGATGTTTGAACGGGCATTGAACGGGACAGTCAGTTCTCACTACGGTGAAAGCTGTATCAGCTGCCATACTACGGGATATGATACCAATGCTGTGAACGACGGCTTTGATGATTTTGATTTTGTATTCCCTACAGAGTTAAAAGCCGGCATGGCTGATTCCATGAAAGCAATGTTCCCCGACGCCATGCGTCGCGCTAATATTCAGTGTGAATCCTGCCACGGTCCGGCAAGTGCGCATAACGGGGCCACTGATGATAACAAAATGGTCTCATCACTGGCAACCAGCGCCTGCGCCACTTGCCATGACGACGACCATTATCATGTTTATCCGTCGCAATGGGAAACGGCCGGTCATTCAAATATTCCGTCCTATCCCGGCGGCTCCCGTACAACTTGCCAGGGATGTCACAATGGCGCCCAGTTCATTCAATTTGTTAAGGGCGAAGAAATTACGGTTCAGCCTCACATAGACATTACCTGTGCCGTTTGTCACGATCCGCACAAATCCTTTGGTGATACACCGGAAGCCGATAACGGGCGTTATCAGATTCGTACGATCGAGGCCACACTGGCGAACGGACAGATGGTTGAAGGGGCCGGTACCGGTGCGCTTTGTATGAACTGCCATCAGAGCCGTCGAGATGCAAAGTCGTATACCAATACGCCGAAACCTCATTATGGTCCGCACTATGCCCCGCAAGGCGATATGCTGATCGGTGCCAACGCAGTCACTTTCGGTAAAAAACTGCCGACCTCACCACATTTACCTTCTACCGAGAATGCATGTGTGGACTGCCATATGTATGAAGGCAGCGACGGCCATGCTACCGCCGGTATGCACTCCTTCAGCATGGAAAGCCCGGACGGTCATGATAATGTAGAAGCCTGCGTGGATTGCCATGGCGACGTCGGTGAAACTTTTGCCGAGAAAAAATTCTACATGAATGGCAAAGCCGATCATGACGGCGACGGCGTTGACGAAGGTTTGCAGGAAGAAGTACATGGTATGATGGATAAACTCGGCGCCATGCTGCCTTCCTCTGATCCGCATGCCGATGTCGACTCCACCTGGACCGTAACCGAGCTGAAAGCCGCTTTCAACCATCGCCTGGTTTATTACGATCACAGCTATGGCGTACACAATCCTGCCTTTACGGTTTCACTGCTAAATGTTAGTATGCAGGCTTTGATGAACAATGCCATTGAGGGTGAAATTGTTGCCATCGATGACGTACCCAACGATCAGGGTCGTCACGTGAAAATTATCTGGGATAAGTTTGTCGATGACGGCGTTGCCGCTGATCCGGTTAAACAATACCTGGTAAAACGCTATGACGCTTACGATGATACCTGGACCGGCGTAGGACAGCATCCTGCCGACGGCAGCATGCGTTATGCACTGGTTGTGCCGACGGTATTCGATTCAACCGGCGCCGGTGACGGTATGACTACATTCATGGTTCAAGCGTTAACTGAAGGCGGCGCAGTACATAAATCAATGCCCGCCGAAGGTTATTCCGTTGATAACCTGATTCCGCACGCCCCGATGAATGTTAAAGCACTGCTGGCCGACCACGACGTAGATATCACCTGGGAAGCGCCGATGGATCCCGATATCAACTATTACGAAGTGCACCGCTCAACGGCTGAAGGATTTACTCCGGATGACAACAGTCTGATTTCCACGGTTGTTGACCTGGAATACACCGATGCACAACTGGAAGACGGTACCTACTACTATAAAGTAATCGCCGTTGACTTCTCCGGCAATATTGGCCTGCCTTCCCTCGAAGTTACCGCAAATGTTACGGCGATCGGCGACGATATGACTGCACCGCTGGAATATGCTCTTGCGCAGAATTATCCGAATCCCTTTAACCCTTCAACGACCATCAACTTCTCACTGAAACAGGCCGGTAAAGTTACGCTGACTGTTTACGATGCGCTTGGAAAACAGGTACAGGTACTCGTTGATAAACAATTGGGTGCAGGAACCTATTCGGCAAGCTTTAACGGAAACGGAATGTCATCAGGTGTTTATTTCTATCGTATCCGTATAACCGAAAACGGTTCAATTACTTTCCAGGATATGAACAAAATGATCCTGATGAAATAATTTGTTTTCATACTTAAGTAAGCCTTAAGTAATCCTAAAAGCCTTCCCGTTTTCGGGGAGGCTTTTTTTATGTCTCAATAATGTCACAGTGAGACAATAGCGGTTGGTAAGGTATCGGCAGTATTCATGACCCAATACGAATTCCGGTCTGTTTTTATCGTTATTTCAATGATTTATGCCATTTCATACTGATTAAAACCTATTGCCGATTTCATAAATAATTGGCACATCAATTGTAATGATAATGACCATGAGAATTTTAGTTATTTCCAATGATGTAAATATTTGCAAATTGCTTGAATATCTAAAAATTAAAAAGTTGCAGCAGGTCATTATTGAGAATTTAAGCAATGATCCACTGGACGTAATGTCGGCAGTGTGCCGGATGAATCCTACAATTCTTATCCTGGATGATGATTTTATCAAACCCCATTCGGAAAGGGTACTGCGGTCGATTAAGAAGGTAAACACAAAAGTTGCCGTCATTTTTATCACCTCTGACAACAGCCTGGAACTTGGCCGGGAAATCAGCCAATTGGGTATACAATATTATGCCCTTAAACCTTTGGAGCAGGACGTGCTCCTGGATTCAATTGCGTCCATTGCACAGATGCGTGAAAAATCAGCGAACTAACTATTTTTGATAACTGTCGGGAGATGCCATGGGGGAAGTCATCATCCGACATTTTTACATTGGGAATCTTTACCAATCATTTAATTATAGCTATTTGATCTAAAGAGACAAACATCATCCCGTTTCAGGAAGTTCATAATTTTAAACAGTTTAAAACCGGCTGCTTTGGCATTTTCCGGTATTTTTTCTTTAGGCGTACCGTGCGTACTTCCTCCGGTCTTTTGAGGATCATGCCCGATGATAACCAAACGGACATTTTTCTTAAGGCATGGCAATAGATTTTTCAATAGGGGCACAGGCTGATCCGGATGATGGTAGGTATTAATCAGATAGATCAGATCAAAGATATCTGCAGGAAGTTTGGGGTCGGTAACGCCACCCGCTACCGTTTTTATATTTTCTATGGTATCCCTTTTGCAGCGGTATTCCGGATAATCCAGCGTATCTCTGTCGATATCATTGGCATAAACAATCCCTTCCGGTCCGATACGCCGGGCCATGTGTACGGCAAAACGCCCCCTGCCGGCGCCGATCTCGGCAATCATCATCCCCGGCTTGATGTCCGGCGAATCCATCACCTGCTCCGGGGGCTGATAATAATTATGCCTTACCTCCCAGGCATCCGCGTCGGATAGCTGCTGAGAGTTCCCGGAGACCGTCAGGAACAATATGAAGACGAAAACCTTCATCATAATAATTCTAACCAAAAATATTTGTCCCGCCCGG
>CAYXRA010000176.1:0-9183 GCA_964467525.1 uncultured Calditrichaceae bacterium | reverse complement strand
TTAGTACAATTTGCAGGAGCGTCAAAATGGAATTTGGAAAAAAACGTCCGGTAAAGCAAAACAAACAGAGAGATCAAAAAAAAGCACCCATCCAACCCAATACCGGACCAAAGTTCAAAGATATTTCATTGGATGAGTATATTATTCAACACATCAATCACCACATCGGCGCACCGGTTCAGATTTGCTGAAACCGCTTAATCACACATATCCTCAACCCCGGCAACCGTTCCGGGGATTGCATTCTGTCCGATAACGCGATGGCCTTCTTTGGTGACAAGCACATCGTCTTCAATACGAATGCCGCCGAATCCGATGTATTTTGCAATATTATCGTAGTTCAGAAATTCGATATGCAGCTTTTCACTGCGCCATTTTTCAATCAGTGCAGGAATAAAGTATATGCCGGGTTCAACGGTTAAAACGAAATCCGTCTGCAGGGTTCTGGCCAGTCGCAGGGCGGATAACCCGAATTGTTTGCTGCGCGTCAGCTCATCCCCGTAACCGACATAATTTTCACCGAGATTTTCCATGTCGTGCACATCCAGACCCATCATGTGCCCCAAACCATGGGGATAAAAAAGGGCGTGCGCGCCGTTTGCCACAGCCGCATCCACGTTACCCTGCATCAGGCCCAGATCTTTTAATCCGGCGGCGATCACTTTCGCCGATAACAAATGAATATCCAGATACTTTGCACCGGGCTTAATGGCCTTAATGGCTTCATCCTGGGCGCGTAAAACAATCTCGTAGATTTCTCTCTGTTTCGGAGAAAACCGGCCGCTGACCGGAATGGTTCGCGTAATATCAGCGGCATAATGCATAACCGATTCCGCACCGGAATCGTTAACCAACAAATCCCCTTCCTGCAATTGATTCCCATGATAATGATTATGCAGGATTTCTCCATTTTTGGTCACGATCACCGGGAAGGAGACGCCGGAGCCTCCGGACAGGGCGATGCCCTGAATGGCGCCGGCAATGTCCCGCTCATATATGCCCGGCCTTGCCATGCGCATGGCTTCGGTGTGCATTCGGTAGGTGATGGCATGGGCCGCCTCAATTTGCTCAATTTCTTCGGGAGATTTTGCCGATCGTTGCTCCACCACGGCTTTGATTAATTCAACAGAAGCCATCTTGCCGATACGCTCCGGATCGGTTTCCAGCAAATTCTGCAACATTAAAAAATGATCGGCACGGTAAGGCGGCAGGAAATGAATTGGTCTGCCCCGTCCTGCGGCCGTTTTGATAAAACTCTCCAGTGATTCGGAAGAGGCCGTATCCTTTACACCGACGGATCGTGCTTTTTCCTGCATCGTACGCTGCCCGCCCATCCAGATAACATCATCCATCGTAAAATCATCACCAAACAGGATTTCCGTGCCTTCATCCAAATCAATCAGCGCATTCAGATTGGGTTCATCGAGACCGAAATAATATAGAAAAGTGCTATCCTGCCTGAAATGATAAGCGTTATCGGCATAGTTCATAGCGCTTTCTCCGTTTCCCAAGAAGAGAATCAGGCCTTTTTGCATATTCTTCTTTAAACGCTTGCGACGTTCGGAATAGACTTCTGAATCAAACATATTGCATTCCTTTATTTATTTAGTAATGAATTTTCTGTTCTGATTTTATCATTGAAACGCATCTTTGTAATTTAGAATTTTCAATCATTCCGGTTACCTTATAATTAAAATATACAACGGAATTATTCTCTGCGTCATTTCAGAATCGTTTGACAATATATTATAAAAATATTTTCACAATAAAAAGCGTTTAATGAGATAATTTTGATGATTCGCAAACAAAATATGCAAATTATATGTTTGACATAACCGGAAAATCTGTTTATATTAAAAGCTCTTTTTTGGACAGAATCTTAGGAGAAATATAGATGCACGCTATTGTTGAAATTGGCGGAAAACAATTTAAAGTAGAAAAAGAACAAAAGCTACGTGTTCCTCTGATCCATGAAAAAAGCGGCGCAAAAATTAAGTTCGACCGCGTCCTGTTTTTCATCGATGATAAAGGCAAGGAAGAAATTGGTGCGCCAACGGTAAAAAACATGCAGGTAACGGCAACGGTACTTGAGCATGACCGGGAAAAGAAAATTGTGGTTTTTAAAAAGAAACGCCGTAAAGGTTATCAGGTTAAAAACGGCCACCGTCAGCATTTTTCTTTAATTTCGATTGACGAGATTGGTCAGGCCAAAGCGGAAAAGAAAAAAACCGAAGAGAAAAAGGCCGATACAAAAACGACTGCCAAAACTGAGAATGAAAAAGAAACCAGGGCCAAAGAACCTGCAAAGAAGACGGTGAAAAAGACAACGAAAAAAACCGAAGAAAAAAAGGAGTCCTGATCAATGGCACATAAAAAAGGCGTTGGCAGTTCGCGCAACGGTCGCGAGAGCCATTCAAAACGATTGGGCGTTAAAGCATTTGCCGGCGAATTTGTTACAGCGGGATCGATTATTATCAGACAACGCGGTACCAAAATTCATCCCGGTGAAAATGTCGGTCTCGGCAGCGATGATACGATTTTCTCAAAAATCGATGGTCAAGTAAAGTTCGAACGCAAAGGCCGCGACCGTAAAAAAGTCAGTGTTTATCCCAATTAATAAATACACGACCTCTACATCAATTTAAAGCCGGTAATACCCATTGCCGGCTTTTTTTGTATCCTGTCCCCCATAAGTTACATCAAAGTCAGAAACGCAGACCGATAGCATAGCACAGTGAATTGAATATAAAATGAAGCCGTACTGGTTTGCGCAGTTTACTTTGAAATGAAATTGATATAAATTTAAAAATCATTTTCAAACCAACAGGAGGATTGCAGATGAAAACGAATATGGGCAGCGTCGATCGTATTCTGCGCGTTATTGTAGGCTTGTTTTTAATTTCGCTTAATTTCTGGGGACCAGAGACACCCTGGGGCTGGATCGGACTGATACCGCTGATCACGGCATTTGTCGGTTTTTGTCCGGCGTACTGGCCGTTCCGGATCAGCACAAAGAAAAAGGCATAAACCGGATCGGGCCTTTACCACTAATTGTCATCTTTGATTTTGATTCGCCGGCTGCAATCCGCAGCCGGATTTTTTCTTACCTTGAAATAATCTCACTTTGGTTTTAGATTCTATCTGTGTTTAAACAGACGGGCCGAATTCAGCTTGTTTTTCATTGTAATAACAGAAATAGGTTGAACATTTTCATTAAAATTAAATATCAGATTTATATCCAAAACTGACTGGTAATCTGAAATGCTTTCATCTATGCTTTTCGATAAAAAATTGATCAACACCCCGGCTGTAGCAAGATCCGTCGTGCTGTTAGTCCGGGCAACATTTATTGTTTTCGTGCTGACCGGATTCGGTATTGCCCAGACTTTCGTTGAGACCGGCCGTTTTGGCGGGTCAGGTACGGAACGTGGCTTACTGAACGAACCGGCAGCTATCGATATTGCACCGGACGGGACCGTTTATGTCGTCGATACAGGTAACAACCGTGTCCAGTTATTTTCCCCGGAGGGCGTGCTGATTGAGAGCGTGGGCGGTTTTGGCTTTGAACCCGATCAGTTTGACCGGCCGCTCGATATCTGGGCCCGTTCAATTATTAATATTTTTGTATCCGATTATAATAACCGCCGCCTGGTCCGATACGACCGCAACATGAATTTTCTGAATACGCTGACCAGCAATGAAGGCAGCGATCCTGATTACCAGTTCGAAGAAGTACTGAGCTGTGCGGTGAACAGGCAGAATGAACTCTTTCTTTTGGATCACGGCGAAAATAAAATCATCAAATTCGACCGCCGGGGCAATGCGGAACGGGCATTCGGATTTTATGAAGCGGGCAGCGGCGAGCTGAAACAACCGGTGCAACTGGATATTCTGCCCGAAAACAGGCTCGTTGTTTCCGACATCGGCCGGAATGGACTGCTCATTTTTGATTTCTTCGGTAACTTTTTATTCGAGTTAAAATTACCCGGATCAAAAGCCCCGTCCGGGCTTGCCGTCTCAAAAGCAGGAAGGTTATTTGTAACCGACCAGGTCATCCGCCAGATTTATATCATATCCGAAGATCTTAAAGAAATAAAACGGATAAAATATTTTTTTAACCAGGTGCGCGATGTTGCCGTGCGGATCAAACCGGACCAAGGTGATAAAAAAATAATTTTGTATGTGATCAGTGGCGACGAAATTTTAACCGGAAACTTGATTGAATAGTGAAGCAAATATTTTTCATCATTGCACTGTTTTCTTATCTGCTTCCGTGGCACAGCACACCGGCCGTTTCACAAACTTACGTGCCGCCCAATCGCTGGCAGGTTGACAGCCTGATCGTTATCCAAAAAACACCCTATATTTTTGAATTACCGCAAAAACACCGTGTGCAATGGCAATCGCTGGAAATATTCCTGAATGAAACCTTTTTGCAGGGAGATATTGATTACCGGGTTTCGGATTTCTCGGCAATCAGATTTTTTGCGACGCTGAATCCGGGCGACAGTCTGCGCATTCGATACCGGCGTTTGCCGTTTAAACTAAAACGGGAATACGTGCTTTTTGAAAAAGATACTTTAACATTACAGGACAGCCTGCAGCAGAAACTTGATTTGGAAAAAACGGTACGGTTGAGAGAAGTCCGGATTGAAAATCCGTTTGCCGATTTAAGCAGCACGCTGGCCACCAGCGGCAGTATCATGCGCGGTATTAAAATCGGAAGCAACCGCGATTTAACACTGAATTCAGGTCTAAACCTGGAACTCTCGGGTCAGCTTACGGAAAATGTCGAAGTCATTGCCGCCCTTACCGATGAAGCGACGCCGATTCAGCCCGAGGGTAACACCCAGACGCTGGATGAGGTCGACAAGGTCTTTGTGGGATTCAAAAGCCCTTATGTGGAAGGAACCGTCGGTGATTTCAATCTGCAATATCAGGAGAGTGAATTTGCCCGCCTGTCACGAAAATTACAGGGGCTCACGGTTTTGGGCAAATACGGGTCACATCAGCTCGGCGCCACCATTGCCTCAACCAGAGGCTATTTTAACCGGATGGAGCTAATTGGTCAGGAAGGGAATCAGGGGCCGTATCAGCTCACCGGTAAAAACGGCGCCAGAGACATTATCGTGCTGGCGGGAACCGAACGGGTGTGGATTAACGGGGAGCGTCTGGTGCGCGGCGAAAGTAACGATTATATCATCGAATACGGCAGCGGTCAGATTACGTTTACCAATAATCGTCTGATTACCAGCGAATCGCGCATTGAAATCGACTTTGAATATTTTCCGGCAATTCAGAAATATAATCGCAATATTTACAGCGCCAGAGCCGGTACACGACTGGCCAAAGATAAGCTGAACATACAATTCAAATATTACCGAGAATCGGACGATCCGGACCAGATACTTGAGGCGGGCGGCGAAATCAATGATCTGGAAAAGCAGCGCCTGAGGCAGGCCGGTGATGATCCCTTCGAAGCTTATGTCAGCGGCGTTGAAGCAGCCGGCGACAGCAGCGGCACTTATGACAGCGTACAGACAACGCATGACGGCGAGCCTTATACCTATTACCGATTCGTGGGCAGGGATCAGGGTCAATTCAATGTCAGCTTTTCTTATGTTGGTCGGGGCAACGGCGATTACAACCGGGACCGTCTCGGTGTTTATCGCTGGACAGGTGTCGGCAAAGGAAGTTACCTTCCTGTGAAATTACTGCCGCTGCCGGTAAAACACGACCTGGCGGACATTGTGCTCGAGTGGGAACCATCGAAATATTATCATATCAAGAGCGAATATGCCATTTCCTCGCGCGACCAGAACACGCTATCCTCTCTCGATGATGACGACAACCGGGGCAGCGCCCTGCAGGTAAAAGCAGGAATCAACAATAAACCCTTGACATTTGACGAAAATAAGCTGGGTGATCTCACATTAAATCTGGATGCCCGCTACATCGAAAACACCTTCGAATCAGCCGATCGTTTCAAGCAACCCGACTACCGGCGCTACTGGAATCTCTTGCAGGAAAATGCACGTGTTAGCAATGAAGAATTGAGTTTTCAGATTAATAGCCGCTACCGTCCCGTGCAATCGCTGGAGCTGACCGGCAATGCCGGCAGACTGGAACAGGCCGGGTTCACTTCGCGGAGATATCAGGGCGGCCTGCAGGTTGATAAACCGGACTGGTTCGGCAGTAAGGCCCGTTATGAGTACGTTGGCAGCGCCATCAGCAGGAGTGCGGTTAAAAATGACTGGTGGCGCTACCGGTTTCAGGTGCAGAAAAGATTCTGGAAGGTAATACCGGAATTAAATTATGACGGCGAACTACGTAAAAACCGCCGGGATGATGTTTTGAGCGGTTTTAAATTTGATGATTTTGGCGGCGGGCTAACTTTTGCAGACTGGAAATATTTCAGCGGTTCGTATCAGTATAACCGCCGTTTCGACTCCGTTTATGATATCGAAGAAGTTGGCAATTTGCTGCCCCAGGCACGCACAACAACCCAAAGATTGAGACTCAACCTGAAAAATGTCAGCCAGACCGCGGCAAATATCCAAATCGTCAAGCGTGAAAAAGATTACACCAGCCGTTTTGAGATGATTAAGCTGGATACCCTGAAACTCCTTTATGCCGATCCCAATGTTCAGGATACCACCTGGCAGGATCGCATCACCAATCTGGCCGAGCTGAATCTGACCCATGCCCGCTGGAAAAAAGCGCTTGATCTTTCTGTACATTACCGCATATCCAGCGAGCAGGCCGCGCTCAAAGAAAAAGTATATCTGGATGTGGGCGAGGGACGAGGAAATCTGCGCTTCGATGAGGACCTGCAGGAATATATACCCGATCCCGACGGCAACTACCTGCTGTTCATTCTGCCTTCCGGTCAGTTTGAACCGGTAACCAATTTTCAGAGCTCCATGCGCATGCGTTTTGATCCTTATAAATACTGGCGCAACGAAGATGATTTTTATAAAAACCTGTTTTCAAAAATCAGCGGCGAGTCCTATTTTCGGGTGGAAGAGGAGACTAAAGAACCGGACGTACGCTCCATCTATTTTTTAAATCTGAACAAATTCCAGGGCAACTATACCATTCGCGGAATTATTCAGTTCGACCAGGATTTTTATATCATGCGTCATAACCGCCATCTTTCATTCAGACTGCGTTATCGCTACCGGGACAGCCGTTTTAATCAATACCTCGATCCCAGGGAAAATGAAGACCGGCAGATCAGTGAACGCGGGATACGGATGGACTGGCGGGTTGTAAAAAACATTCGCAGTCAGAGTGAGGTGCGCCAAAAATTTAATATACGCAACAGTGAGGCTAACATTCTGCGCAACCGGGACATTACCGGTATCTATTACGATCAGAAAATATCTTTCCGGCCGGCAGTCCGCTGGGAAATCGGGCTCGAATCGGAATTCGGCAGGGAACGAAACAGGGCCCCGACCTATCCCCTGCTGTTATGGTACGACGCCCTGCGCGCCCGCTTAAACTACGCCATTCCCGGCAAGGGTCGTGCCTCCGCAGATTATACTTACCAAATTGTAGAAACACTGGAAAATCCGAATAATTTAACCATTCCCTTTGAAATGGCCCGGGGTAAAAAAGATGGTGTTTCACAGCAGTGGCAATTGCGCTTTGAATATACGATCGCCAAAAATGTATTGATTTCATTCTTTTACAGCGGCCGCGACGAACCGAATTTCGAACGGATTATTCACAGCGGACAGGCTGAGATTCGTGCTTTCTTCTAATCAATAAAAAACGATGTATCCTGATTCACTATCTTTATTACCGGTCCAAGATTTTTAACCGTTTTTTAAGCTGACTGATCGTCTGTTCCGCTTCTTTGCGAAAAGTAATATCCTCCGTATGAACCAGCACGGAATCGGGTGGTACGTAAGCATAATGCACCAGCAAATATTTTGTTTCGCCGGTTGACATGTATTCATACACCATTTCTTCTTCAATTGTATTCCGGTCCCGGTAACATTCATGCAGGGCATTAATAATATCGGGTATCGAGGCATACATTTTTTGTGCTTTTGCGCCGATATAATTGCTGATTCCGCCCCGCGTGATCGCAAACGCGGCTTCATTATAATCCACCAGCTCAAAGTCACTGCCCACTTTTTTCCATGTGTATGTCGGGACCGGGATGCTGTCATATTGAGCGCGCAGTCGCTCTTCATTTTTAGTCAGTTTTTCAACATAGCTTTGCAGCAGGGCATTGGAACGCTTAAATTCCCGTTCGGTTTTTTTATATTGGGTAATATCCAGTGCAGATAAATTATATTCATCTCCGCCCTCGACTCTTGGGTTTGGTGTCAGTACCATAATGCTCCATATTTTTTCATTTTCAGGAAAAGAAAAGGCGATCTCGGCAATTTTAACCTCTGTTTTACTTACCGATTCCTTTAAGCATTTGTTAAACTTGCTTCTTAATTCTTCCGAAACATAATCGGCGATAAATTCTCCGATAAGCTGCTCATAGCGTTCAATAATTCCAGGTTTAATAAAAGTGAGAATTTGGCCGTGTGAATCGATATCGACTGAAAACGTCATCAGTTTATTCATCATCGACAAAAGGCAGGTTTTAGAGGATTGCAGAGCTGAGATTTCACCGGCCTGCAGTCTGTTTATTTCTTCAAGTTCCGCAATGCGTTTTTTTAATTTTTCTTTTGAATCCAAAGATAATCCCTTTTGCTTGAAGATGATAATTTAGACGAAAATACTATTTTTTCCAAGATGCATTTTATGACGCTCAATTTATAAATGAGCTGATTTGTATTTTTTATCTTTTATGTATCATGTTGCGCCTGATAAGTTCAATTTATAATATGAATACAAAATATGCTACCATCATTTTATTTTTTATTTTACTTTTTCTACTAAGGTTTTGGCATAGACATTACAATGTGATAACCAACAAATAAGGTTTTATTTGTTTTTTATCGGATTTCCACCAGCCTGTCCACCGACGGCTTACTAAAAAGCAGCATCCCGCCAGGAATGTAATATTTATAGCAGAAGCTTATCCTTTTTGTAATTATAGTTGTCCCGTAGGGACGGGACATTTAATTTTTTGTATATTTAGATAAATTTTGGGTCTATGTCGTTTTGTGTGGGTAAACCCGGGAGCGACTTCCGAATGCTGTGGCTGGCGGGGTA
>CAYXRA010000175.1:0-9271 GCA_964467525.1 uncultured Calditrichaceae bacterium | reverse complement strand
GTTTAATCCTATTACAACGATCCGTTATGAAATCCCTTCAAGTGGGACGGTGACACTAAATATATATGACATCCGTGGCCGCTTAGTCAAAACGATCCTCAATGCCGATCAGCGCGCCGGCGATCACTTTGCCGTCTGGGACGGAGCGGACAATGCCGGCAATGCCGTGGCCAGCGGGCTGTATCTTTATCAATTACGTTTTAACAATATCAACGAAAGCCGCCGGCTCATATTATTGCGTTAAGCATAAAAAAAATTAAAGGCTAAGGGTAAGCAGGCATTATTGCTGTGATAACTATTGGTAAATCGGCGTCGGGGTCGCTATCGGAATCGGTATCGAAGGGATATCCCCTTAATATAGTTCAAAGGTTCTCCTTTGCGCCTTTGCGAGACATCCCGGATATCGAAGGGACATCCTAGAATCAAGTCAAGCGTATAAGGGGGATCAGGACTCGGCGTCGTTGAACCCGATAGCGATACCGATACCGACGCAGATAGAAAAATTGGTACTTTCTTCCCGTAAATCGTCGTTTTATCAATCCCGGTTAATTTACTCTTCCAATGTAGAAAGATCCCCTTCATCCTGACCCAGGGCGCGTGCTTTGAGCACGCGACGCATAATTTTGCCGCTGCGCGTCTTGGGCAGATTGTCCACAAACTGTATATCCTCCGGTTTGGCAATCGGTCCCACTTCACTGGATACATGCTTTTTCAGGGCCTCGGCCAGTTCCTTGGATGCGGTTTCGCCGCTGCGTAAAATAATAAAGGCATGGATGGCGTTGCCTTTCAGATCGTGGGGCAAACCGATGGCCGCCGCCTCCGATACGGCCGGGTGACTGACCAGGGCGCTTTCGATTTCCGCCGTCCCAAGGCGATAACCGCTCACTTTAATCACATCGTCGATGCGCCCGATGATCCAGAAATAGCCGTCCTTATCCACGCGGGCCGAATCGCCGGCCTTATACCAGCCCTGTTTTTCAAAAGACTTCCAGTACGTTTCACGATAGCGATCCGGATCACCGTGAATGGTGCGGGCCATCCCCGGCCAGGGCGTCTTGAGCACCAGTTTACCTTCCTCGCCCGCTTTAACCTCATTGCCCTCATCATCGACGATGGCCGCTTCGATGCCGAAAAACGGTCTGGTCGCCGAGCCCGGTTTCAGCGGTGTAACCGGCAGCGGGGTAATCATGAATCCGCCGGTCTCCGTCTGCCACCAGGTATCCATGATCGGACAGCGCTTCTGACCGATTATTTCGTGATACCAGCGCCAGGCCTCGGGATTGATCGGCTCGCCGACCGAACCCAGCAGACGCAGGGAATCGGTATTGTAACGCCGCGGCCACTCGTCGCCGAAACGCATCAGTCCGCGAATAGCCGTAGGCGAGGTGTACAGAATATTGATCCCGTATTTTTCGATCATCTGCCACCAGCGGTTGGGATAGGGGTAATTGGGCGCGCCCTCGTACATCACCACCGTGGCCCCATTGATCAGCGGACCGTACACAATGTAACTGTGCCCGGTAATCCAGCCCGGATCGGCGGCGCACCACCAGCGGTCGTCATCTTTGATATCGAAAACATAGCGGTGGGTAGTTGATGTGTAAACGCTGTAACCGCCATGGGTGTGCACCAGTCCCTTTGGTTTGCCGGTGGTTCCGGAAGTGTACAAAATGAACAGCGCATCCTCGGCATCGGTTTCCACGGTTTCACAGCCGCCGTTGCAGGCGATGGGCAGTTTAACCAGTTCGTCGTACCAGAAATCCCGGCCGCTTTCCATGTACACATCGTGACCGATGCGTTTAACCACGATGCATGATTCCACGGTTGGCGAACGTTTGATCGCTTCATCGACAATGGTTTTCAGATCATTGATTTTTCCGCGCCGCCAGCCGCCGTCGGCGGTAACCAGCACGCGACTTTTGGCGTCGGCGATCCGTTCGGCCAGCGCTTCCACGCTGAATCCGCCGTACACCACACTGTGAGCGGCGCCGATCTTGGCGCAGGCCAGCATGGCGAACATCAGCTCCGGTATCTGGGGCATGTAAATCGTGACGATGTCGCCCTTCTTTACACCCATGCTGCGCAGCAGATTGGAAAATTTGGATACTTCCCTGTTCAAGGCATGATAGGAAAAGGTGCGCAGGTCGCCCGGTTCCCCTTCCCAGATCAGGGCCAGCTTGTTGCGGCGCCAGGTTTCCAGGTGGCGGTCGATGGCATTGGCAACGATATTAATTTTGCCGCCCGTAAACCATTTATAAAAGGGTTTATCCGAGTCATCCAGCACGTTATCCCATTTTTCATACCAGTGCAGATTTTCCGCCTCTTCGGCCCAGAAGCCTTCGCGGTCCTCAATGGATCGTTTGTAAACGGAATCGTAATCTTTGATGTTGGCCTGTTCGACGATCTCATCCGAAGGATAAAACACTTCGCCTTCTAATTTTTGTTTGCCCATAATTCCTCCCAAAAAAGCTATGCGGGTTTTAAGTAACTCATTAAATGCAAAACGGGGTGAAATTATTTCTTGATAGGCAGACCAAATGAAGGAAATAAAATCCCATCCATTGGGGGGACACATGAATTCTCCTCCGACGGAGGGGATATTCCGCCTGCGCGGAACGCCTATGGCGGGGTGGGTCCCCAATGGCAGCGAAATGACCGGTATTAATCAGAACGGTTAAACGGTAAACGGTAGAGACGACCCGCCGGGTCGTCTCTACAACCGTGCCATATCACCGCGGCGAACAAAGTTCCCCTCCTGCCAAAGGCACGCCTTCGGCGCAAGAGGGGAAAACAAGACCATCCTGCAATCAAATTCAAATTTGCCGTTAATTAAAAAATGATTTAATTTTTTGTGATATTATTTAACAATGAGACCAAATATCTATGATGCTTAAAACCGAACGCTTCAAAGAAAACGATGCCGACTGGTGGGATGAATACATCCGGCAGGCCGATAACGGCACCATATTCAACACGCGCCGTTTTCTGAGCTATCATCCGCCGGACCGTTTCACCGACCATTCCCTGATATTCAAAAGCAAAAATAAAGTACGGGCCGTCTTTCCGGCCATCGAGCTGATGATGGATAAGGACCGCGTGCTCTATTCGCACCGCGGCGCCTCCTTCGGCGGATTCATTTACCGCGATCTGGGTATCCGCGAAGCCTTCGATCTGATCGAAACACTGAAAAAATACGCCAAAGATCATGGCTTTTCGCGCATTATGATCACCCTGCCGCCGATTGTTTACATGAAAAAATATTCCAACTATCTCGATTTTGCGATGATCCAAAACGGCTTCCGTTATCTGCGCCGGGAAATTTCCAGCGTGGTGCAATTGCCGTCCGGCAAAGAAGACATCCTGAGTCTCTTTAAGTCCGAAGCGCGCACAGCCACCCGCAAGTCGATGAAGCAGGGCGTGGAAATCCGTAAATCCGGTGATTACGAAGCCTATTACAAAATCCTGAAAAAAAATCTGATGCTGCGTCATAATGTAACACCGACCCATACTTTGGATGAACTCAAAAAACTGGTCGAACTGTTTCCCGATAAAATCGAACTGTGGGGCGCCTATCTGGACAATCAGATGATCGCCGGCGTGGTTAATTTTACGTGCAGCGATTCGGTGGTGCTGGCCTTCTACATCAGCGATAATAAGGATTTTCAGGAGTACCGCTCAGTAAATAATCTGTTTTATCACATTTTTCAGTGGGCCGTGGAACGCAATTTTAAATTCTATGATTTCGGCATCTTTACGGTCAACATGGATCCCAACTGGGGCCTGGGCAAATTCAAGGAAAATTTCGGGGCGCGCGGCTTGTTCAGGGATACCTTTGAATTGTTGCTTTAGTAACGAAAAAAATACCATTAAAGAAAGACCTTACTCCTTGTCCCTCTCCAACGACCCGATGGGAAGGAACCGGGGTGAGGAATCTTCCAATGCCAAAAATCGCCAAATCTCTAAAAGATCTGTTCATCTACCTGCTGTCCGGCGGACTGACACGACTGTTTCCGCTCACCCTGCTGCCCTACATTGCCGGCACGCTCAGTGAAACGGACTTCGGCATTTTTACACTCTACCGGCTGTACACGGTGCTGGGGGCGGTTATCATTCTCTTCGGTGTGGAGCAGGGTCTGTTCCGCTACATTCCCGGCAAACCGGATACGGATAAAAACCGCTACACCGGCAGCGCCCTGTACTTTCTGCTGTTCAGCGGATTGACTGTGTTGATCATTTTTATTTTCAGCGGCGATTCGATTCAGGCCCTGCTGTTTGAGCGCGATTTGCGGTTTTCACCCTTGCTTATTCCCTTAATGCTGATCACCACCGCCCTGTCCTCGCTGATCGCCACGCGCCACAGCGCCGACAAAAACAGTACGGCGTTCATGGCAGTGAACCTGATCCGCCACGGCCTGTTTTTTATTTTGTTTGCCGTCGGCCTGGCCCTGGGCTATGGACTGCCCTTTTTTTTCGCATCCTATTTCGTCGCCGAGCTGACTGTCTGTCTCTTTTCATCCAAAATGCTTTTTAATGCCCTGCGTGCCGGTCTGCGCCGGCCATTGCTGAAAGCATTGCTGCACACCGGTCTGCCTTTGATGGGTGTGCTGCTCACCGCCCAGTTGCTCTATCAGTCCGATCACTATCTGATCAAATATTTTATCGGCATCGGGCAGACCGGGATTTACAATTATGCCTATCGCTTCGCAGCGGTTTTGAGCGTATTCGTCATTCTGACCAATAACGTCTGGATGCCGCGTTTGTTTGAAAAAGGCGAAACGATGCTGGTGCAGTATCTGAAGGATTACTCTGCGCTGATCGCGCTCAGTCTCAATGCGATACTGCTTTTACTGATTGCGCTGTTTACCTTTAAAAACGACTGGCTGATTCCCGCGGGATTCGAGAAGTCACTGATCATTCTGGCGGTGAGCGGTTTCGGCTACCTGTTTTACGCCCATGCTCAGTTTCTCGACGGCTGGCTGGTGCTGATCAAAAAAACGGGACTGATCTTTATCTTTTCCCTGAACGGACTGATCATCAACATTATATTAAATATTATATTCATTCCGCGCTACGGCATGATTGCCGCGGCCGTAGTCACGGCATTAAGCTTTGTGATCATCTGGCTGGCTTTGATTGTCTATCTGATCGCGAAGAAACCTGATTACCGTTTTGGAAGATTAATTAGTGAATTTATCCTTACCCTGCTCCCGGTGATCCTGTATTTTATCAGCGGTGAGATTTTACTTAGCTGCCTGATATTCCCGGCTATCGCTGCAATCCTGCTGATTAAAAATCAATTATTGCGCTCCCTGCTCGGCTATGAACAGCGCTGAGCGAACAATTTCCAGATATTTTTTCGATTCGTTCTGCCAGGTGTATTTTTCACGGATTTGACGCAGATTATTTTTGAAGCAATCATAGTTTTTATCCTGCATGATTTTATCAATCGCCGTCCGGATCCCTTCCGTATCCCGCGGATCAACCGTATAGCCGATGGCTTCGCGCTCGATAATTTTGGCAATTTCCGGGTAATTGCTACCGATTACCGGCAGGCCGGCCTGGATGTATTCAAACAGTTTGTTGGGCAGGGCGTGCAGGTAGCTGAGTCCCGTACCGGAGATGATCGTGAATCCGATATCGGCGGCGGCGGTATAACGCGGCAATGCCTGAAAAGGCACGGCATCGATAAATATCACTTTTTTTTCCAGCCGAAACTCCTGTACCATCTGTTTCAGCTTCGGTTTCAGCGGTCCGTCGCCGATGATAAACAATACCAGTCCATCCACCCCGCGCATCGCTTCGATGAGTTGTTCCAGTCCCCGTCCCTTAAAAATTTTACCCTGATAAATACCGGCTTTCAAATCGCCGCCAATGTTGTACTTTTCCCGCAGCATATTATTTTCCGGCAGGGGACTGAATTCCGGAATATTGCGCACGAAGCGCGGGGCGGGCAGATCGGGATAGGTTTTCTGCAGGGCAACGGCATCCGATTCGCAGACGGTAAAAGCCGCGCCGGCCCCGGCAATGCCCCACTTTTCGTAAACATCCCAGAAGCGCCGCCGCCAGGGCCGGTTCACCAGCGCATTGATGCCCAGAAATAATTCCACGCTGTCGTAAATATAGGTACACTGCTGAAACAATTTTTTGATACGCAGAGGCAAAAGCGGCAGACAGTCGTAGGCAACGAACAGATCGGCGCGCCTGAAAAAGAGCCAAAAAGTGGCTTTGAAAAAAAACAGGGCAAAACGCAGGGGCGTGATTTGGGTCTTTAATTTGATCAGTTTGAGATGAATACCCTGCCACAGACTGCGGTCAAGATTCGGATGGTGCACGGCAAAAAGTGTCACTTGATAACCATCACTCAGCAGCGTTTTGACCTTGCGGTGCAGATTGGCTTCGTGGATCAGATCGGATATCGTCAGAATGGTTATTGTTTTCGCGGCCATTATGCCCTGCCTGCTTTTTTACAAACAAAAAAAACTTCGGAGTTAACGGACAGCGGCAGCGACGGAAAAGGGCTGCCGTAGCGATTGATGATATTAAATTGCTTTTGCACTGCTTTCTCAAAAGCACGGTAATCGAATCCGATATGACGGAAAATATAATTGACGCCATCAGCTAAAGACTCAACGGGGCGCTCTCTCAATGGACGGCCCAGGGTTGCCTGCAGAATGTTACGCGGACTGGCGTCGATTTCGCCGAAACGGCGGGTCATGCGGAATATCCCTTTAAACAACGCCGCCAGATAAATTTCGTTAGGCACGCCAAAAATCACACGGCCATTTTTATCAAGCAAACGGCTTATACCAACCAACGCCCGATCCGTCTCTTTTTGCGGCAGATGCTCGAAAACTTCCAGGGCAAAAATGTAGCTGAAACGCAATCGATCTATTTGTTTCAGATCAGAAACAGGTACGATATTTTTCAAACCGTCCACATTTTCCCGAACCTGGGTAAAATAGCCGGGGGTCGGTTCGTAGCAGTGAAATTTGCCTTTTGGAAAAATTGTTGCCGCCCGCTTGGCCCATTCCCCGTTGCCGGCACCGAAGTCGAGAATATTGCCCGAAAAATCAGTCGCCGCCTCCTGCATAGCGCGCAGGCTGTGGCGCAGGCGAATGCTCTGCAATCGCCGTTTCAGCGGATTCTTATCCTCGGTAGTGATTCGGGCGTAATCGACTACTTTATGATTGGAATGTTCAGGCATGGTCTAAATTACGTCCGCCCGTTATTTATTGCAAGACGATCGATTATTGTCTGATGAAATCCTTTAACAACATTTCCGATCGACAGCGCTGTTTCGCTTTACTTCATCTTTTCTATTTAACGACGAAATTTGACTTCAATTCGTTCAAATAATTTGGGTATAATAAGATTTAGTATGGCATGCTTTAATCCCATCGCTTCTCTGATTGCCCCGGCTCACAGGTAAAAGAAAATTTATAATTCTTTTTATTTTTTTCTTGCTTTTTAATTATATTTTTGCATATTTAATACCGTACGTTAAAAGCGTCTAAAAATTTACCTTCCGGACCTTAACATGACAATTGAATTTGATAGGCCTTGCCTTACTTATCATTCGGTTTGCAGCTTCAGGCTGCTTTATCTGAATCCGTTTTCTTGTATTGAAACAGTTTGTGGATAACTGAAAACTGTGCACGAATTGCGCTCGACTTAAAATATTTCCTTAATATTGATCCTGCAGAGATTCCCCGCTCTGTAACTAACGGGGCGGAGCTGTATTCGGAATTAAGAAATTGCCAAATCACAGTGAAACGAATATAGCGTAGTTTGGATAATATCCAATATTTTAACATGATACTACGTGTCAAAGTCCAGTGGACTGCGTGGCTTTTTAATTGTCTGACTCTCTACGGTATGCGTATATATCATAGTCGTTCTGAGATCGCTGTGTCCGAGCAGTTCCTGGATTGTCCGTATATCATAATTGGCCTGCAGCAGGTGACTGGCAAAGCTGTGGCGAAAGGTATGTGCCGTAGCCCGCCTGGTAATCTTTGATTTATGCACCGCGGTTTTAATTGCCTTCTGGACATGGGTTTCATGCAGGTGGTAGCGTTTGTATTGATTGGTTTCCGGTATATAGGTCAATTCTTTTGCCGGGAAAAACCATTGCCAGATGAATTCACGGGAGGCATTTTTGTATTTTTTTTCAATAGCGCCGAATAGAAATACACCGTTGTAATTATTTTTCAAATCTTTTTCATGGAGTGCGGAGACAACCTCTGTTTGGTCTCTTATTTCGCCTGTTCGTGATTGCGGAAGCGGAACAGAACGATCTTTTTTTCCTTTTCCATCATGAACAGTAAGGATAAGGTGGGAAAGATTAAAATTATTGATTCTTAGATTCAATGCTTCAAATAGCCTTAAACCACAACCGTAAAGCAGCTGGACAACTAATTTATAAGGCGGATCAAGATAATTTAAAACGGCGTCTATTTCTTCACGCGAGAGTACAACAGGAATATATTTCTTTCGCTTAGCCCTGGGCACGTCATTCAGATCGCCAAATTCTCTTTTAAGGACGTGTCGATAGAAAAAAAGCAATGCATTAAGGGCTTGGTTTTGTGTTGAAGCCGATACGTTGCATTTAACGGCAAGAAAGGTCAGGTAGTCTTTAACATGCTGTGTGTTTAACTCTTCTGAAGTTGGATATTTAAAATATTTGCCGAAACTGGAAACCCATTTTGTGTATGCAGCCAACGTTTTAGGCGAGTAATGACGCACTTTGATTTCATCAGCTATAGCGTTTAACGCCCTTTTCCAATTCTTATCCACCGATGTATTTCGCGGGTAATTATTTTTCTCAGAAGTATCGGATGTGGCTGTTGAGGTCTGTTTATCGAAGGACGCATTTACCTGATTCAATTGATAATAGAGTTGCACCGCATGAGCGGCCTGTCTGCGATAGGCATTATTTTGATTTTTTTCCTGTAACTTTTTAAGGAAGACGCTTAGGGACTGATTATTAAGGGCATCGTGTTTATATTTCTGACAAAAATCCAGATAATCGCGCAACCATTTTAAATAGAAATTAAGATAGGCTTTTGAAACATTCTGATTGTCCAGAAAATTCAAATATTGTTTTTGGGTCGTTTCTGGTATCTTAAACATTTCATATCCAGAAATTGATATCACTCAAATTTGTATATTATCCAGTTAGTAATTAATTAAAAATAGGTATATATCATTTGAATTTCAAGTAGATAATAACTAACTTTGTAATGATATGAAGAAAACTATATAATTATATGTT
>CAYXRA010000174.1:0-9479 GCA_964467525.1 uncultured Calditrichaceae bacterium | reverse complement strand
ACTAATTTCGTAAAAGAATTGATATGGGTATAAGTACATTATTATTTCTTGGTTTATATGCGCTTGGTCTGGGACTGACTTTTTATAATCCGGTCTATGGCGTAGCGACCTACATTTTCGAGTGGCACAATCATCCGCCGTATTGGTGGTGGGGCGATGATTTACCGATGCTGCGCTGGTCCTTTAGTGTTGCCCTAATTACCCTGATGAGTGTGATCATCAATAAAAAACGTTTAAAGCCGCTGGAGTCGATTGAATTCACGCCGCTTATCTGGCTGCTTCTTTTTGTAGTAAATTCTTATTTTGTTTCATTCAGCCATGCCGTATTACCTAAAGATAGCATAGCCTTATCACTGGACTGGCTAAAATTATGCGTTAATTTCTTTTTGATGGTGTATATCATTCGTCGGCCGAAGGATTATCATTTGGTAATTCTGGTGCTGATTCTATGTGTGGCAAATTTTGGCCGGGTTGCTTTTGATGTTGGTTCTAATCGCGACCTGGGTATTATGGCGCCCAATGCAACGGGTGGGAATGCTGTTGCCGCGCATGTCGTTACGGTAATGCCCTTTATCGGTATGATGTTTTTGCTGGCGTCAAAGAAGTGGGAAAAGGCAATCGCCGTAATTACACTGCCGTTTGCGTTGAATCTCATCATTCTTGAAAACAGCCGCGGGGCCTTTTTAGGGCTGGCCGTACTGGCGCCGCTGGCCATAATCTGGCTGAAGGGCAAACTCAGGGTGCAGGTGATTGCCGGATTGATAGCGGCATTGCTGGTATTCTTTTATCTTGCACCCGAAGAATTCTGGAACCGCATGTCAACGATGGAGGAATATGAACAGGAAAGTTCGGCTATGAGCCGTATCTATCTGTGGCAGGGCGGCGTGGCGATGATGATGGATAATCCCATGGGTGTGGGCGGAGAAGGATTTGTTCCATTGTCATTCCAGTATGTCCCGGAACTTACTTCCCAGATGCTTGATAAAGGCGGTAAAACTGTTCATAATACCTTTCTCAATGTGGGAACGGAATGGGGATTTATCGGTCTGTTCCTTTATTTGGGATTCATCATTCATATATGGATAATTACAATGCGTATCAAACGGGATGGAAAATCGCACCCGGACCTCATGTACTATTACTACCAGGCGATTACCATCCAGATGGCGCTGATCGGGGCCATGGTTGCCGGATTTTTTATCGACAGCCAAATGTCGGAAGTCATTTTCTGGGTTAGTGCTTTTGCACTTATCATACGAAATATGCAGAAATCGGAAATAATCTATCTGGAAGAGGAAGATGTGGAAGCACTCGAATCCTTCGAAAAACCATAACAATGATTAATCGCAATGAGATTCGGCGCTATTCCCGTTCAATTTTTTTAATGATTTAGCATGATGCACAAACTGAGCTATGCTCAGTAATTATTCTTAAATAAAACTGGAGTCGAGATGATACCAATGGTTTACATAATGGGCACCAGTCATTCCGGATCGACCTTACTGTCATTTTTAATGAACGGTCATCCGGACATGATCTGTATGGGTGAATCCAGTCCCAGCCTGAAACGCTTACACGACAGAGATCAGCTTAACTGTTCCTGCGGTGAAGTTATCGGCGCCTGCCCTTTTTGGAATAAAATATTTGAAGAGGCCTGGGAAAAAGGCGTGGAATTTAAACCAGACAGTTGGAAACTGGCTTTAATTAACCACCGCCCCACCCGAAATTTACTGTTTCGCAAACGCCCCGATGCTTTTATGGAATTTGTGCGCAAAACCGGGCTTCTCTTTCTATCGCCCCATATCAAAAAACGTAACGCCGAGATTGCAACGATTATTGACACCATACTGGAAGTCAGCGGCAAATCCATCTTCGTCGATGCTTCGAAATCGGCAGCCCGTCTCGAACTGCTGTTACGAAATCCGCGCCTCGATATAAAAACCATCTGGCTGGTCCGCGATGTAAGGGCGGTGTCAAATTCTCTGCTGAGAAAAAACTACGACGTTCCGCAAGCGGCGGTCCACTGGACAAAAACCCAGCAGGGCATGAAAAATCTCTTTAATAAGTTGCCTGAGTCAGAGCGAATGCTGTTAAAATATGAAGATCTTTGCACCGATCCTGAAGCAGCAATTGCTGAGGTATTCCGCTTTTCAGGAGCTGAAGCATTTAAATTACCTGCGGATTTCAAGGACTCCGTGCATCATATCATCGGTAATAACATGCGTCTGCGCAGTGTATCCACCATTCAACTGGACGAAAAGTGGAAAACACGGTTAAGTGATTCTGAAAAGCAACTGGCATTGGAAGCCGGCGGCGATCTGGCCGCAGAGTTGGGATATAAGTAAAGAAATTACTATGATCAGTAAATTCAAACATAAATCGCTCCATGAAATTGCTTACCGGATGCGTGAGCTGCTGACTGACAAAATCCGCGCCTATCGCTTTAACCCTGAGGCAACAGAAAAACTGAAATCAGCGCTTCCGGCGCCATCCGGAAAGAACGCGTTTCTGAGGGCAGAGGCTCGTCCCCAATTCTTTTTTAACCATGATCGCGACAAAGCCGCGGCATATTTTAAGAATAATTTTCCGGAACAGTACAGGCGATCGATTCAGCGTGCCGATGAAATAATGACATTACGCTTCAAAATGCTCGGCCGGGGAATCAATTACGAAAATAAAATCGACTGGAATGCCGATCCCGTAACCGGACATGTTTTTCCTTTAAAATATTTTAGTCAGGTGGATATTTTTTCCGATGATGAAGAGCGGGATATCAAGTATATCTGGGAAGTAAACCGGCATCAGTTTTTCATCGATCTGGGTAAAGCCTATTTTATCAGCGGGGATGAAAAATATGTAACCAGGATTATTTCGTTATTCAATGATTGGACTGAAGCCTGCCCGTACAAGCTGGGTGTGAACTGGAGCAGCGCCCTGGAGGTCGCCGTCCGCGCCTATGCCTGGATTTGGACGCTTTATTTAATTCTGGATTCGGATCAGGTCGATGCGTCTTTTCTGAAGAAGTTTGTTCAGAATATTTATCTGCACGGCAAATATCTGAATGAAAATTTATCGCTCTATTTTAGTCCCTATAATCATCTGATCGGAGAAACGTCGGCGCTTTTTCTGATCGGCTATTTATTCCCCGAATTCAAAGAAGCCCAAAAATGGCGGCAGAAAACCTGGAAGATCCTGCAGTCGCAATTGCCCAAACAATTTCACAGCGACGGTATGACCGTGGAGCAAGCTTCATTTTATCACTATTTCACGCTGGGTTTTTATTTACAGCCGCTCATTCTGAAAAAACAGAACGGGGATGCGGTCCCGCCGGGGATGGAAAAACATCTGCATGAAATATTTCAATTCTCGATGTATTTAACCCGGCCCGACGGACTGATCCCGGCAATCGGCGATATCGACAATGCCCGTTCGATTTATTTCAATGATCCTGAAACCTGGGATTTCAAAAACTTTCTTGCCATAGGATCGGTATTGTTTAATGATCCCGGATTAAAGTATGTCGCCGGCGAAATGCCGGAAGATCTGCTCTGGCTTTTCGGCCCCGAGGTGTGCGAAACGTACCGGCAGTTGAAGTTAATCCAGCCCAATGATATGGTCCGGCATTTTCCCGAAAGCGGCTATCTGATTGGCCGCAGCGGCTGGCAGAGGGACAGTCATTATTTTACATTTGATTGCGGTCCGCTGGCTGCCGGCGTGTTTAAGGATGAGGTTACCTCCGCGGCCCACGGTCACGCCGATCTGCTTAATTTTGAAATCGCCGCTTACGGCAAGCCGCTGATCGTCGATGCCGGATTTCACAACTACCGCGGAAATTTCGACTGGCACCGCTACTTTCGTTTAACGCAGGCCCACAATTGCCTGGTAATTGACGGGCAGCCTCAGGCCAGACATGGCGGTATCCTGGTATGGTCACATGCGCCCGAATCGCAGGTTATCAAATACGTGCACAGAGATTCACTGGTATATTTTTGCGGTTCACATGATGCTTATGGTACGCTGCCGGGCAAGCCGAAGCATCTGCGCCATTTCTTTTATTTGAATGATGATATCTGGATTGTGGCTGACCGCGTATCGGGCAGCGGTACGCACTTAATCGAATCCTATTTGCATTTTGCCCCTTCAAGGCTCCGGCAAGAAAATAATATGATGATCGCTTCCAGGGATGATGTTAAATTAAATATGCTTTTTTTAGGCGAGCCGATGGAGCAGGAAACCAAAGCGGGCGGCAATGGGGTTGATGAAGGCTGGCTGGCGCCGCTCTACCGGGAAAAGGAAGCGGCTCCGCTGCTGCGTCGATACCGGGAAACCGCGCTGCCGTTTAATCAGATCATGTTATTTATTCCGGAAAAAGATGATGCCTGCAAAATTATTGAGAAATCAGATGATCTCTGCAGTTTTCAGAAAAATAACAGGGCGTATCACATACGAATGAATTATCAGGTGGGTGACAGGCATATTTTTATGCAATGCAGCTGGGACGACCGGATGCTCAGACTCAATCATGAAAGTCAAACTTTAATACGGCTCGAATCTTTTACAAAAATCAGGGAAGATAAGCCGGAAATGAACTGGGAGGAAGAATTTGAAATCAGCAAATAAAAAACCCTTCAAAGTTTTACATATCACTTCTTATCCGCCGCCGCGTGCCGGCTGGGGGATGCGCGTTTATTTTTTAAAACAGGAAATGGAAAAACAGGGTGACATTTGTGAAGTACTGAACACCGGCAAAGGCCGCTTCCTGACCGACAGAGATTTTGTGCCCCTGTTCGGCGGATTTGATTATGTCAAAAAAGTATTTAAATTCAGATTAAAAGGTTATCTGATTCATCACCATCTCAACGGTGATTCACCCAAAGGTTTTATCCTGACCGTTTTGTCGGCACTAATCAGTATTTTAACATTTCGCCGGCCGGTGATCACCTTCCACGCCGGTCCCGTTCAGCTCTATTTTCCGAAGTTCAAAGCGCCTAAACTGACGCCGCTGTACTGGTATATTTTTCATGCGGCTAAATTTATCATTTGTAATAACGAGGCGGTGAAAGAGAACATCATGAGTTATGGTATCCGGCGTTCGAAAATTTTTCCCATTCCTGCCTTCAGTCGCCAGTACCTTAATTTTAATAAAGTTGAACTTGATAAAAATCTAGAGGAAATACTGGAAAAAAAATACCCGGCAATTTTTTGTTACGTCGCTTATCGTCCTGAATTCTTTCTCGAAGATATGCTTAAGGGATTTAAAAAATACCATCAATTGAATCCCAATGCGCACCTGATTATGATCGGCCACGATACGGAAGCGCATGATTTTAAAGAACAGGTTCGGGAAATGGATTTGGATGATGCGGTTTATTTTGCCGGCGATCTGGATCACGATGCTTTTCTTACCCTGATGAGCCGCAGTACACTTTATCTGCGCACACCGGTAAAGGACGGCGTCAGCAGTTCCGTACTCGAATCGCTGAGCCTGGGCACGCCCGTGGTAGCCAGTAAAAACGGTTCGCGTCCCCAGGGCGTGGTTTGTTATGAAAACGGCAATATTGATGATTTTGTTGAAAAAGTGCAAACCGTGGCCGACAATATCGGGCAAATTAAACAAAAGATTAAAGAACCGGCGATAGAAGATACGGTTATCAAAGAGATTGAATTAATTAAAAAGGCCTGACATGCGCATATTATATCACCACCGCACGCTCGGCGACGGCGCCGAAGGCATCCACATCCGTGAAATTGTAAAATCGCTGAGAAATCTCGGCCATGAGGTAAAAGTCGTTGCCCTGGTCAGCGAAGAAGATATGATCAATCCGCAGAAAAAAGAAGCAAAACCAAGACTGTACTGGCTGAAAAAAATGATGCCCGGTTTTATTTTCGAACTTGCTGAAATTTTCTATAATATTAAAGGCTACAGAATGATCCTCAATACGGCCAAAACGTTCAAACCCGATGCGGTTTACGACCGCTACATCAGTTATAATTATTCCGCCATTCGCGCCAGCCGCAAGCTGGGCGTGCCCTGTATTCTGGAGGTTAATTCGCCGTATGCCACCCAGCGCCGAATCTGGGAAAAAATATATTTTCCCAAACTGATTCAGCGTTATGAAACGAAAATTACCAATGGTGCGGATAGGGTGATCGTTGTTTCCAGCGCCCTGCGCGATCATCTGATAAAAAACGGTACCGATAAAGATAAAATTGTCGTTATGCCCAACGGTATTGATCCCGCTGATTTTAATGTCAAGCCGGAAGATGGCCGCTTAAGAAAAAAATATGATATTACAGCGGATGAAATTGTCATCGGTTTTGTCGGCGTTTTGCGCAAATGGCATAATATCGAAACACTTCTGGAAGTGTTCCGTCAGCTCGAACCTGAAAGGCGTCAGCTCAGGTTGATGTTTGTCGGTGACGGCGTCGAACGGCCCAATTTTATTAATTTTGCCCGGAAGCTTAGTATTGATAAACGGGTCATTTTTACCGGCCGCGTACCGCATGGGGAAGTGCCTGATTATATATCGCTTTTCGATCTGGCGATCAGTCCTCACGTAACCTATTATTCATCACCGATGAAAATTCTGGAATATATGGGGATGGGTAAATGTGTTGTGGCGCCTGATATGCAAAATATTCGCGACCTGATTGAACCAGAAAAAACGGGTGTTTTGTTCAAACCGGAAAACAAAGAGGATATACATCGTCAGATGCTGGCAATTATCAAAGATGATAAACTACGCGATGAAATCGGCCGCCAGGCTGCAGCAACGGTGGTTAAAAATTTTACCTGGGAGAAAAATGCCAGGGATGTGATCGATCTTTTTGAGCAATTGCGAGTATAAATCTCTTTTTGAATTTAGAATAAAGCTAAAGACTAAAAGATGGGGAGTTATTTGTGAAGAGCGCACTTAAATTATATATATTGATTTTTTTTATCACCAGCATACTTTTCGCACAAAGCAGCTTTACGCCGCCGGCCAATACACCGATGGCAAACGGGGAACGACCACGACTGTTTTTTAACAGCAATACCATTGTGGATATCCGTGATTATCTGCGGGACTATGACAGCGCCGATTTTCAAAGCTGGATTAATGCCGTGGATGGTGCATTCAATACAACACCGGGTTCAAAGGATAGAAATTACCTGTTAATGGACGCCATGAATTTTGCATTTCTCAGTTATGCCCTAAAATCGGGACTATTCGGCGATTTCAGCTTTGGCAGAAGCGCTGCTGATTACGCCGCAAAAGCGTATGACCATGCCGTTGAAATACAGAGCCGCTTCAGTTCATCCTTTATCGAACACCGTTACGATCATAATCTTGATATAGATAAAGGCGGATTTATTAATCTTTCGCTGGGGGCGGTTTACGACTGGTGTCACAGCTATCTTAGCCTTGCACAGCGACAGAATATTGCCGATGCCTTTATTTACCAGTATGATAACAGGGATGCCGACCTGGATATTGGTTACCGCATGAAACTGAGTAACAATATTGTATTCTATGCCCATGCCGGTCCGGTGGGTGGTATTGTGCTTTACGGCGAAGATGACCTGGGGGCATCCTATCAGACAAAAATCGCCGAAATGACCGATATGCTGCAATGGCTGTGGATCGACCGCATGTTCGAAACCGGCGATTACTTCTTCCAGGGGCAGTGCGGCTGGTCGGAAAGCTACAGTTACTTTTCGATGGGGCATAACGGTGTTTTCTGGTTCGCTGCCGCATTTGGGCCGGCAGTCAACCAGAACTTCGTTTATTCGACAAAATGGTTGCGCTATACGCCGCAATATCTCTGGAGCGGTATTATTCCGTTCAGAATCGACGGTGAATATACCGGCTACTGGTTCGACCGCCCCGATGATATGGACCTGCGTCGTTCCGGTGCGCTTACCATGGAAGTTCTGAGTACGATAGGAATGATTAAAAATGACGACCCTGTAACAGCGGGGTTTGCAAAATGGCTGCTTAATGAGTCGCCCTATGTTTCGGAATCTGACTTTGACTCGCGTGAAAGAAGGCTTTGGTGGCTTACATACAAATTTTTCTGGGGATCCAACGATGTCGAACCGGTCACCCCGACTCCGGAAGATATTCCCCTGACAAACCGTTACGGACTGGGCGAATTCACTATTAAGACCGGATACGCGGATAACGATGCAACCCGGATTACATTTTACGCTACCGAGTATGCCATGTGGCACCATGCCCATGTCGATTACGGATCGATCAACATCCAGAAGTACGGCACTTTAATGCTGGACGGCGGAAATAATAAGAGCGGTTATGACGTCATAAAAAGCGAAGAGACCACAGAACCGATTTTCCACAATGTTTTGGCGTTGTATGACGGTACAAACCTGTATTATGGTTTCAAATCCGGCGGCAATGCCCACGCCGATATTTACAGCCATGAGGATAATCAACCCGGCGGGGAAAACCACATGGGTAATATCCGCGTTCAGAAATCCGCGCAGGGTAATTATCATTTTGTGGATTATGAAAACACCAATTCCCATAAAAGGGATGACCGGATTCAGTTTAAAAACCGTAAACTTATATATTTCCACGATCCCAATGAACCGGACTACAGCGACCAGGAGTACCTGCTCGTTTATGACAAGGTTGAGGTTAGTGATCCTTCCATTAAGAAACGCTGGATCGCTAATTTGCCCTTCCGTCCGGAAATTGTTGACGGCGCCTGGAACGAACAGTCAACCGCTTTCTGGAAAGGCAGCGGCAGCACGATCAATGTTACAAATACGTATGCTAATGCCCACGGACGGATGTTCGTAAAAACGCTGGCTCCGGATAATTTTGAATATCGCCTGCGCGGCGGTCCCGGCAATTTTTTTACGGATGCTGAAGGAAACAGTCTATACAAAACCGGCGATTATACCGATTGGAGTGCATATTGGACGGGCAGCTACCGGCTGGAAATTGAAGAGACGATAGACGCCGGTTCTACAGTTTATCTCAATGTAATGCAAATCGGCGATGCCAATACGATGAGTGCGATGATCCCTGTCGAAAAATTACAATCGGGAGAATTTTTGGGCGCATTCATAAACGGCGACCGGGTGGCCTTTTTCAATTCCGGCGATGCCGTTCAAATATCGGCAGCCTATGGCGTCAGCTCCTCAAAAAATGTAAAACATCTGGTAACCGGACTCGATGCCGGCGCTTATATCATAAAGCAGGATGGTAATTATATTGCCGGGCCGCATGTGGTCCATAATAACGGCGTCCTTTATTTTGAATCAGAAAACGGCGGTGCGTTTTCCATATCCAAATCCGATGATAACACACCGCCAGGAAAGCCAACAGGACTTAAAATAGAATAAAATAGCGGAAGCTGAATAATAGTAATGAAGCATCCATGACCTGGTAAACACACAAAGGAATGATTAAAAAGACCCCCCACCCCTTCGCCCCTCCCCCGATGAATCGGGGGAGGGGTTGCCCCAA
>CAYXRA010000173.1:7788-9608 GCA_964467525.1 uncultured Calditrichaceae bacterium | reverse complement strand
GGCTGGCTCGTTCAAGACTCTCACTTTAAAGAACAATGGCATGCGTAGCGCACATTTAAAAGTCTGCCGGAATATCTCCGGCAGACCGAGTTGTCAAGGTTATTTAACCAGTATCATTCGTTTAATCTGATGGAAATCGCCGGCCTGCATCCGGTAAAAATACATACCACTGGACAGACTGCGGCCATCAAACTGAATCGTATGATAACCGGCCTCTTTTGTACCTTCAGTGAGAGCGGCAACCTTTTGTCCCAAACCGTTAAAAACTTCTATAGTAACATTTGCGGTTCGCGGTAAAGCGTACCGGATCGTGGTCGTGGGATTAAAAGGATTGGGATAATTCTGCTGTAATGAAAATTCCGTTGGTAAAGAACGGGTCGCAATATCTTCAAGTGTGGTCACTTCCTTTACCGTTACATAAATCGTATCCACTGCCGAAAGTCCCCAGCGGTCAATGCCGTAAACCATTACATTACCTTCACCATGATAGTTATTTGCTGCCGACACATATAAACTATCACCGACCAGAGATGCATAAATCCTGGAATTGTCACTTTTTGTTTCATAAGTCAGCGTATCGTCGGCGTCCATATCGCTGAATACCGTATCCAGGCGCGCGGTAAGCAGGTGCATGCCACTGTTCTCTTCAAATTCAGTATCCGCCAGAGGACCAACCAGTTGCGGGGCATTGTTACTGCCATCGAACTCATCGGCGCCGATATCAGGGGTACTGTTATCGCGCATTTGTCCGTCGATGTCCATGGTGACGCTGGCCAGTGGCTGGCCCAAATTATCCAGGCCAACCGTTGTCGCATGCAAGTCCGTATCGGAAACAAAGCCGGGATTAATTGAAACAGAATTTGCTTCTTTTCCGCTGGCCGACTGTAATGCGGCTAAATCGGCCTGATCGTTATTCGCCCAGCGGGCCAAGACAGCGCCGGTCGTAAAGAGGTCGTTGTAATCCAGGGTTGCGATGGCACTGGTATTCGAAATCAGGTAAGCATATCCACCGCCGGTATTTGCAAAAATATTATTAACAATATTCAAATTGTTGCCGCCGCCGGCCTGATAAAAGGCATAGCCGTTTGATGATTGAGGCAAATGAATACTGTTATTATATATATCCAGGTTTGCATTGCCGGAACTGTACAATCCGTAAACCGTACTTGATGAAGTACTGGTCAGGAAATTATTGGCAATCAAGACCCGTTTCGATCCGCCATCAACACTGACTGCATAGATCCCGTATGATGAGGCGCTTACAACACGATTTTTCAATACACGAACCGCGTTGTCGCAATCATGTAAATATATCCCATAGATACGGGCATCGATTTCGTTCTCTTTAACCGTGGAATTATCGATATTACGCAATTCGATACCGGTGTAACCGGCGCCGTGGAAGGTATTGCCCATGATGTGGGTATTCAGACTGGGCACTGTATTGCTGATCCCTTCTATACGTATGGCGTAAGAACCCTCATTCAGTGTATTATATTTAATAACCCGTGAGGTCCAGTAGTCGTTATCACTATGAATTAAATCATAATTATTGGAACTGGAAGTGGTGTTGTTGCCATTGAGTACATTGCTGGTCAGCTTAATATCTTCGGTTTCGCCATCGAACACAAATATACGTGCATAACTGGAACCATTGGCATTAAATGTCAGATTGTTAAACCGTATGTGATCGGCGCCCTTGAAAAACACCACATAATTATCATCATCGCTGCCAGCCGTATGACTGACCGTCACATCACCGGCTTTGCCGCTTTGCGACTGAAAAGTCACCGTATCGTTGGGATTGCTTCCGGGAATGG
>CAYXRA010000173.1:0-7688 GCA_964467525.1 uncultured Calditrichaceae bacterium | reverse complement strand
GACTGATGTAATTACCCGGTGTAAATAAATTATTATAATCGATCATGTTAATCGCCGAAGGCTGCAAAATCCCGGTTGCATAACCGCCACCGCTGTTGGCAAAGACATTATTAACAATATTAATATCATTACCGTTTCCGGCCTGATAAAGGGCATAGCCGCTGGCCGACCTTTTCAGGTTTATGCTGTTATGATATATATCGAGATTGGAGTTGTTATTGGTGTAAAGCCCATAGACGGTACCCGTGTAGGTATTTGTAATAAAATTATTGGCAAATCGAATACGGTCCGCGTTCCCTTCACTGCTGACAATATAAATACCATAACTTAACCTGGTTTGCAATTGATTGTTTTCGACACGCACCCGACCGTCGTTATCCTGCATATACATCGCGTAATTACGAATATCCATCATATTTTGGTTGATTGCACTGTTATTTATGTAGCGTAAATAAAAACCATAATAAAGATCGCCGGAAACATCATTATTTTCGATAGTCAGCCCGCTCGCCCGGCTGGAAGAATTAAACCCCTGCAAGTAGGCAGCGGAAGATCCGTCGGTAAATGTGTTATCGGAAATCATGATATCATTGCCGGTCAGATCGTCGCCAAAAATCAATGCATAGGATGTGCTGCTCGAAGTAGTTGCGTTCCCGGTAAGCGAACATTGATATATGGTCAAATTATCCACATCATTGCGCAGATCGAAAATTCTGGCATAACTTGAACCGGTTGCATTAAATGATAATTGGCTAAAGGTGACAAAATCGCTGCCGTCCATTTGTACAATATAATTATCAGAGGTACTGCTGGCGTTATATGAGAGCGTTACATCCGCGGCGTTACCTGACTGAGGCTGAAAGGTAACGGTATTAGATGCGCTGGCACCGCTTATTGTGCCTAACGCAAACTGTTCTGTATAAGAACCGCTAAGCACATTAAATTCAACCGATCCGGAAACTCCGAGCGTGTTAAGGTCTGAGGCTGCATCGGAAAAGGATGCATAGTCGCCGCCTGATCCGATGGTATATGTACCTGAAAGCTGACTAAAAACGATACCCGGAAAAATAAATAAAAAATAAATGAATAACATACGATTGTAAATACGCATCATTATATTTCCCCCTATTAAGATGTTACTATCTGAAACGAACAAGCTGCAATCAAATTGTTAAAGCCGCTTTTCGTTTAACCGGATATATAAACGGTTAATCTGATCCGATGCGCGCTTTACAAGATTTGATTATTTTTCATTGAATATTTAAACCGGAAACAATGTCCGATTATTTCGCCGAATAGATTTATTTTTGCTGCTTGTGACGGTCGTCAAACTGCTATTCAGCAAATTGATTCGATGAATTCTGCATGGCGATCTCTGCTTACTGCGATTATTTTTCCACAAAATTCAATTTAATATCAGTGAAATAATTGATGTGATTTCCATTGAGTCGTTATGTTCGTAAGGCTATTTTTACTTAACATAAAAAATTTATTGGGCTATGTCTTTTTGTGTGGATAAACCTGGGAGGATGCTTCCAAATCTTGAATGGTAGAGCGATTACGCCGAAGGCGTTTTACAACAAAGCCCAGGATTCGCGGAGCGCATCCTGGATACTTAAGTTATGAAACCCTTTCAGGGTTTAGGATTGTTGGCTCTATTCACTCCCAGGGTGCTTCGCAACCCTGGGCTCTGATGTTTAACCGCACCGCGGTAATAGTCATATTCAGTGCCTGATCCTATGGCATTCTGTTTATGGCCCACTCACACAAAATAACATAGAATCAAATTTATCGGTTAATCTGTAAAATTTCTTTTAGCAAAATGTTCTATTCAATGCGCCTTAGATGCAGGGGATCGCCGAAGGCTTTCGGGTCGCCGGCATATTTTTTTACAAAATTTTGTACTTCTGCGGTCGGCGCAATCAACACAGGTAACTGATCAACAGCCTGATAATCCAAATTAATAGTACCTGATTTAACCTTTTTATCAAACCATTCCGGCGAAAAAGGCGTTAATACAAGCTTATCTTCGGCAATTTCAATTTTCATAAAAATGTAGGCAGGCACCAGGTGCATTTCCAGAAAATCGTGATCTGTACCGGTATCTTCGGGAAAGGTTTCAAGGAATGTGTATGGACCGATTTTACCCAGTCTTGCTTTAAACTCGGCGCTATGCTTATCACTATACTGAGTGAGCCAGTAACCTTTACCGCCGTCGCTCTCAAAAATCCAGACATCATCCTGTTTTTCAGTCCACACGCCGGGCAGTTGCGCTGAGGTAATCAGTTCTTTTTCAGTGAATAAAGGTTGCAGCGATGGGATACAGGTTGTCAGTAATAATCCGGCAATAACTACAATCAAGATACTTTTCATGATGTTTTTCCTTCATTTAAGTTCAGTTGTATGTTAAACATATACGGGATTTTCTTTTATTAAACAACTTTAATTTGTACTTTGCAGTTAATTTTGCAACTAAAAGTAACTCAAAACGGCGTACTTCGCTTATTTGGGAGATTTATCATGAAGCAAGTAAAAATTTTAGCAATCATCGTTATTATTCTGATTTCCGGAATTTATGCCGGCGACCGGCTTACCGGGCACATGTTTTCCACCCGCTCGGAAGTGATTGCCCGTCACGGTATGGCCGCCACCAGTCAGCCGCTGGCCACCCAGGTTGCCATAGAGATTCTTAAAAACGGTGGTTCGGCCGCCGATGCCGCGATTGCCGCCAACGCATTGCTGGGCCTGGTTGAACCCACCGGCAACGGTATCGGAGGGGATTTGTTCGCCATTGTCTGGGATGCCGGCACGAAAAAATTATACGGACTCAATGCCAGCGGCCGCGCACCCTATTCGCTTACCCTGGATTATTTTAAAGAAAACGAATACGAACGCATTCCGGCATACGGGCCGCTTCCTGTTTCGGTACCCGGCTGCGTGGACGGCTGGTTCGAGCTGCACAAAAAATTCGGCAAATTGCCCATGGAAAAAATTTTAGCGCCGGCAATCCGCTATGCGAGAGAAGGGTTCCCTGTATCGGAAGTAATCGCCTATTACTGGGGTCGGCAGGCGCCGGTGCTGGAAAAATATCCCGGATTCAAAGAAGTATTCATGCCGGGAGGCCGCGCACCGCAAAAGGGTGAAATCTTTAAGAACCCGGCCCTGGCCAAAACGCTTGAACTGATTGCCGACGGCGGACGCGATGCATTTTACAAAGGTTCTGTTGCCAAAACCATCGATGCTTATATGAAGGCGAACGGCGGATTCTTATCCTACAAAGATCTCGCCGATCATCAATCGGAATGGGTCGAGCCGGTTTCAACCAATTACCGCGGTTATGATGTCTGGGAACTGCCGCCGAATGGTCAGGGAATTGCTGCCCTGCAAATTCTGAATATTCTGGAGGGATTCGATATTCAGTCGATGGGCTTTGGCAGCGCCGGGTACATTCACCATTTCGTTGAAGCGAAGAAGCTGGCCTTCGAAGACCGCGCCCGTTTTTACGCCGATCCCGATTTCGCGGATATTCCCGTTGATGCGCTCATTTCCAGGACTTATGCCGATCAGCGCAGAAAACGGATTGATCCCGCCCGCGCCGCCCGCAGTTATCCCGCCGGTAATCCGGCACTGGAAGACGGCGACACCATTTATCTAACCGTGGCCGACAATGAAGGCAATATGGTGTCTTTAATTCAAAGTAATTATCGCGGGCTGGGATCGGGGATGTGTCCGGACGGACTGGGCTTTTGCCTGCAGGATCGCGGCGAATTGTTTACGCTGGAACCTGATCATCCGAATACTTATGCGCCGCATAAGCGTCCCTTTCATACGATTATCCCGGCCTTCATTACCAAAGATGGGAAACCGTGGATCAGCTTCGGCGTGATGGGCGGTTCGATGCAGCCCCAGGGTCATGCCCAGATTGTTGTAAATCTGATCGATTTCGGGATGAATTTACAGGAGGCCGGCGACGCTCCGCGCATCCGGCATAGCGGTTCCTCACAGCCGACGGGTTATCAAATGGATGACGGCGGCCGGGTTTATCTTGAGCGTGGCATACCGCCGGAGAGCATACGTGAATTGGTTAAAAGAGGACATAGCGCAGGAAAGACCGTCGGCGGATTCGGCGGCTATCAGGCGATCATGTACGATGCCGCACAGGAAGTATATTACGGCGCTTCGGAATCGCGCAAGGACGGCCACGCCGCAGGATATTGAAATGAACATCTGAAGCATACCGGCGCATTCCTGCATTTTTGGCGTAAGTGGGTATCACAGATAGTTTATATTTTTTCCTTTAAATTGAATTTAATTCTATTTTTGGGAATAATTTTAAACTAAATGTTGAAAAAGAAATTTAAATAGTTTAAATTAATCCCTAAATATTGAAAAAAATACTATATATGGGCACAAAAATAAACCACTTAATTAACCAATGGAGACCGGGTCTGGTCTTTACCGCAGCAATGCTGAAAGAATCCGGAATCGGATATGACCTGCAAAACGCCTACCGGCGTTCAGGCTGGATCGAATCAATTGGTAGCGGCGCCTTTAAAAAGACAGGGGATAAAGTAGACTGGCCCGGTGGATTACATGCATTACAGCAACAACTTGAGTTAAACGTTCACCTTGGTGGTAAATCAGCTTTGATTGAACAAGGATTCAGCCATTATTTATATGCCGCAAGAACAGTAATCGATCTGTTCATATTAAGGAATGAAAAAATTCCGAAGTGGTTTCTCAAACGCAACTGGTCGGTTAAAATGAAAATAAGCAGAACAGCATTTTTACCATATAATATTGCTGATAGCTATATATTCAAAGATGTACAGGGTTTTAACTTACGGTTATCCTCAGCTGAAAGAGCAGCCCTGGAAATGCTATATTATATTCCTCATAGACAGAGTTTCGACGAAGCCCTGAAAATATTTGAATTCTTGACAACCTTGCGACCAAAAACAGTTCAGGCATTGCTTGAAGGATGTAATTCGGTAAAGGCAAAACGGCTGTTTTTATTTATGGCCGCACATTGCAATCATATTTGGTTCGAAAATCTTGACATGGATAAATTTTATCTTGGCCAGGGTAAAAGGGTTATCGTTGAAAATGGTGTTCTCGACAGTAAATATCAAATTACCGTTCCGGAGAAATATCAGAAGTGAACAATCCGATCTTTTTTAGGCAGGCGCAATTAATACTCGATATTTTACCTCTATTGGGAAAAGATAAAAACTGGGCTCTAAAAGGCGGCACGGCAATCAATTTTTTCATTCGTGATCTGCCACGTCTTTCAGTCGATATTGATCTTGCTTATCTGCCTTTGGAAAAAAGGGATCAAAGTTTAAGAAATATCCACAAATCATTAAAAATATTAGCCGACGATATCCAACTCAAAATACCCGACACAAAAGTAGACTACAAACTATCTGTAGACAATCAATTGGTGACCGGTTTATTCGTATTCAGAAACGAAGCAAGAGTAAAGACCGAACCCAATACTGTTTTAAGGGGATCGGTTTTCAAGAGTGATGAGCGTACGCTTTCTGAGCGAACCGAGCGTTTATTTCACAAGTACGTCAAAGTTCAGACACTCTCTTTCGCTGATTTATACGGCGGGAAAATTTGCGCCGCTTTAGACAGGCAACACCCGCGTGACATTTTTGACATCAGATTATTATTTGTAAATGAAGGTATTACTGAAGAAATTAAAAATGCTTTCATCGTATATTTGATCAGTCATCCACGCCCCATGCTTGAACTGCTAAATCCAAATCCAGTTAACATGAAACATTTATTCGATTCTGAATTCCGGGACATGTCTTTTATCCCGGTAACCTGGCAAGAGCTGGATGAAACCAGAAATGATTTGATAAATGAAGTTAAATCCCGCTTAAACGAAACCGATCGTCGTTTTCTTTTATCTGTTAAGTCAGGGAATCCAGACTGGAAATTATTTCCACTCAAAAAAATCAAGATGCTTCCGGGAGTACAGTGTAAATTAATTAATATACACCGCATGGATAAGAAAAAACATAAAGCGGCTCTTAATAAATTGGAAACTTTTCTAACAAATTGATTTCAATAGTACAGAAGATATGAAGTCGTTTTGGATTATAATAGGATCCGTTAAATTTTAGTACCGGTTCATACATGAAATTGGAAAAACTTTTACTCATAAAAACCGGATCGACACTGCCTGAAATCAAATCACAGAAAGGTGATTTTGAAGACTGGATTTTACAGGGCATGAACGTCGACAAAGAATACGCCCGCATCGTCAATGTCCAAAATGGTAAAAAATTGCCCGATTCAAAAACCATCGCCGCGGTTGTCATCAGCGGTTCGCATGATATGGTAACGGACCGGTTACCCTGGATGGAAACGACGGCAATCTGGCTCAAAGAGGCAGCGATTCAAAATGTCCCGATACTGGGTATCTGCTTTGGTCACCAGTTACTGGCCCAAGCCCTGGGCGGCGAAGTTGCAGCGAACTCAAACGGACCGGCTTACGGTATTACCGAAGTTAACTTAGACAACTCAGCACAAAACGATCCGCTCTGTAAATCTTTGCCCGAAACTTTTCCGGTTTATGCAAGTCACAGTCAATCCGTTTTGCTCATACCGGAAAAGGCACGTATACTGGCCACGGACAGCGGCGGTATGCCTTATATCATCCATTTCGAAATGCGCACATGGGGCGTTCAGTTTCACCCGGAATTCGATGCGGCAATTATGCAGGCTTATATCGACAATCATATAAAAAAAGGGATGGTCCTGAGCACTGGTCCGAAAATGCAAAGTAATAGTTCGGACAATATGGCCATCGCCGCTTCTGTTATGCAGCGATTCAAATCGTTGTTCGCCGATTAAGCATTTATTTAAAACCATACTTTTTATTAATAGAACAGGATTCCAGGTTTCATAATGATTTCAAATCTGTTAACAGTTATCGGATTTTGAGATGGAACTTCCACTTACATTTGCCGATGCGTTTTTAGCCTGCGGCATCGTGCTGATCGGGGCTGTTTTGCAGGGCTCGGTGGGATTCGGACTGGGTCCGTTTGCCGTTCCACTGCTGATTTTAATTAATACCCGTTTTGTCCCCGGTCCACTGCTGCTGACCGCGCTGTTACTCACCATATTGATGTCCTTCCGCGAGCGCCGTGATATCGATAAAAACGGACTCAAATGGGCGCTTGGGGGAAGACTGCTGGGCACAGTACTGGGCGCTTCACTGTTACTATTGATTCCCGCCAAAGCACTGACGGTACTTTTCGGAATGATGGTGCTCATTGCGGTTGGATTAAGCTCCGGCGGATTTTATTTACCGGCAAATATTAAAAATCTATTCAGCGCCGGAACGCTGTCGGGACTCATGGGCACAACGGCAGCTATCGGCGGCGCGCCCATGGCGCTCGTATATCAGCAAAATAAGGGTCCGGTAATCCGCGCAACCCTGTCAACGATATTTGTCATCGGAACGATATTATCGATCATATCTCTGATCATCATTGGTAAATTTAAGTTGACGGAACTGCTGATGGCCCTTATTCTGATGCCGGGCACTGTCATCGGTTTTCTGTTGTCCCGGCGAACAGCCTCGCTGCTCGATCGCGGTTTTATGCGCGCGGCTATTCTGGTCACGGCGGCCTTTTCTGCCATCATTGTTATTATTTTGCGGGTCTTTT
>CAYXRA010000172.1:0-9649 GCA_964467525.1 uncultured Calditrichaceae bacterium | reverse complement strand
TTTCTTTTTCATCTGTTTAAAATCCCCACCCTGGCGCAAGCCACCTGCCACAGGCACCCCTTTGGGGCAACCCCAGCCGGGCGGGAGTGGGAGAAGAACCCTCTCCCCATCCCCTCCCCCGATTCATCGGGGGAGGGGCGAAGGGGTGGGGGGTTCTATTTAATCATGCCTTTGTGTGTTTGCCAAATCATAGATGTTTCATCAATTTATCAATTCAACAATTCATACCGTTTTATCGATTTTACGCTTATAAACACGATACTTTTCTTCAATCCACGGGATCAGTTTTTCAGCGGTAAATCCGTAAGCCTCGGCCAGGTCTTTATACGGCGCTGAATTACAGAAGTGATCGATGCTGTAAATGAAACCGTCAAGCCCGGTATATTTTTGCCAGCCAAAGTTGCAGCCCGCCTCAATGGCGATACGGAAGCGTACCCCATCCGGGAGAATGTGTTCACGGTAATCATCCGGTTGTTCGTTAAATAACTCCATCGAAGGCATGCTGATTACGCGAATCTTATACTGATCCATTTTCTTTGCCGCTTCCAGGGCCAGATGCACCTCAGAACCGCTGGCAATGAGAATCATATCCGGCGTCGCATTTTCATCCCCGTGAATGATATAAGCGCCGCGCCGTACATTATCCAGGTTGCACTGATCGTTAGCGAGCACCGGTAATTTCTGGCGGGTTAGAGCCAGCGCCGTGGGCCTGGCATCTTGTTCCAGGGCAACCTGCATGGCGAAAGCCGTTTCGTTGGCATCGGCCGGACGCAGGGTGAGAAAATTAGGAATCGCGCGCAGCGACGCTAATTGTTCCACCGGCTGATGGGTAGGTCCGTCTTCACCCACATAAAAAGAATCGTGCGTAAACACATGCAGAACCGGTTGTTTCTGCAAAGCCGAGAGACGCAGGGCGGGACGCTCATAATCGGCAAAAACCAAAAAGGTTGCGCCGAAGGACCGGATTCCGCCGTGCAGACTAAGTCCGTTGACTATGGCGCCCATGGGAAACTCCCGCACGCCGAAAGAAAGATTACGTCCGGCCGGATTTGTTTTGCCATATTCCCCGACCATTTTCTTGAACGCAGCGGTCTGATTGGAGGGTTCCAGATCGGCCGAGCCGCCCACAAAGTGAGGCAGTTGTCCGGCCAGCGCCGCCAAAACCTTTCCGAATGCCCCGCGCGTGGCCAAAGTTTCACCGCTTTCAAACACAGGCACATCCAAACCTTTTATTCCTTTTTCAATGATTCTCCTCCAGAGGGAATTAAACCTGGCATCATAATCCAGTTTATTCTGCAATTTATCCTGCCAGGCTTCTTCCATTGCTTTTAGCTGACCGAACCGTGCCCGGAAATGTTGCAATACCTCATCCGGCAGATAGAAGGTTTCTTCCGGCGGCAGACCCAATTTTTCTTTGGTGGCGGCGATTTCTTCAGGCGGCAGCGGCGCGCCGTGAGTTTCATAATCGCCTTCCCGCGTTGCCGCGCCTTTGGCCATGGTCGTATTGCCTATGATGATCGTGGGCCGGTTCTTTTCTTTGCGGCCGCTTTCGATAGCTTCCCGTATTTTCTGATGATCGTGCCCGTCAATTTCCAGCACCTGCCAGCCGAACCCATCAAACAGTTTGCTTATATCGGTGCTGTCCGAGCGCGAAGTCGGACCGGAAATCTGCACCTGATTGCGGTCATAAAACATGATAATTTTACCCAGGCCCCAGTGACCGGCCAGCGCTGATGCACCGAGAGCGACCGGTTCCTGCAGATCACCGTCGCCACAGAGAATGTAAGTATAATGATCGACGATGTCTTTGGTTAAAATCTGACTTAAAATGGTTTCAGCCACGGCCATCCCGATAGCCATGCCCATGCCCTGTCCCAGCGGGCCGGTGGTCGCCTCCACGCCGGGGGTTAGGACAGCTTCCGGGTGACCGGGCGTCAGGCTATGCAACTGACGGAACTGTTTGATATCATCCATTTTCAGAAATCCTATCATAACCAGCAGCGCGTATAGCAGCATCGATTCATGGCCGGCGGAAAGGACGAAGCGGTCACGGTTAAACCAATCGGGATTATCCGGGCTGAAATTTAAATACTCCTGAAACAGAATAAAGGCAAAATCAGCCGATGACAGGGCCCCGCCGGGATGACCGGAGTTGGCCTTACGCGTCCCGTCCAAAATCAACCCCCTAATTATATTTACCGTTTTTTGATCAATCGAATGATGTTGCGTCATGGTATCCCCGCATATTTTTGGATTTCTGTTGAAGTTATTGATGATCCGTCATTTCCCGGTTTTACCGTTTATATTTATGACCGGGAATTGTCAAACGGTATATTATTTAATCAGTAACTGAAATTTATAAAAAATCATCTTTTAAAAGAAATAAAAATTAAACGGTTTACAAGCGAATATAATTAATGGATCAGTATTCAACTCCGGTTCATTTGAAATAGTTCACCGGTTCACTTGAATATTTTCTGATGTTTACCTGTCATACTTGAAATAGACCGAAAAAATTAAAGCGTTCAGGAATCTTTATCAGATATTTAAAGTTATATCACTAATATAAAAGTTTCATAAACAGAAAGGAGCATACCATGAGTAAAGTTTACTGTGTCCGGGATTTCATGGACAAAACATACGTTACCCTTAAAAAAGACATGGATGTCTATAAAGCGATTGATATTTTGCTGAACAAAGGCGTGACCAGCGCCGTAGTCACCGATGAAAAAAACAAAATTATCGGTATTTTATCCGAAAAAGACTGTCTGACCCTCCTGACCAAAGGTCCTTACTACCATAAAATGCCCGGCGGAAAAGTTGAAGAATTTATGACCAAAGATGTTTTCACCATTCCGGAAAATATGAGTATTTTCGAGGCAGCCAATATGAGTCACGAACATTTCTTCAGACGTCTCGTGGTCGCCGATTCCGAAGGTCATATGGTTGGCCAGATTACCCGGCGCGATTTACTGCGCGTGATCATACAATTCCATAAAGCACTGAGTGAGGGTGAGAAGGCAAAAAAGATCGCACCGATCATGTAACCCTATTTGTTTCCGGCTCTGATTTTTTATATCGTAACCATCATTATTTCAGGGAAATTATTTAACAGGTACTGGAATATGAAGTACACAGAAGAAATTGTAATCAATAAACCTGTTGAACAAGTTGTAGAGTTGTTTGACAATCCCGATAATATGGATAAATGGATGGAGGGATTGCAAAGTTCTGAAACCATCAGCGGTAGGGCTGGACAACCGGGCGCGAAATCCAAATTAAGATTTAAAATGGGTAAACGGGATATTGAGATGATCGAGACCGTAACTGTCAGAAATCTGCCGGAGGAGTATTCCACAACCTACGAGGCAGACGGTGTTTTCAATATCGTGAAAAATCGCTTCATTGCAATGCCTGATGGTAAAACAAAATTTGTGAACGAACAGGAATTTCAGTTTAAAGGATTTATGAAAATAATCGGTTTTTTGATGCCCGGCGCTTTTAAAAAGCAATCGAGAAAATATCTGAACGACTTTAAAAATTTTGTGGAAAGTCAGTAATCAAATTATACTACATGCCATTGCCTGCCATAAAACACCGGTTTGGCAGGCAATGTTTGATGACCTGCTTACTATTTTTCCCGGAAATCGTAAAAATGCATTATTTGGTAAAAGTAATTGATATGTGGCATTCTATTCCTCTATATTACAAAAAATATTTAAGTAATTTGGTTTTATTTAACTACATTTAAAAGCGATTCAACCGAGGATATAACTGAGCATAATGTTCTCGCAAATTAAAACAATTAAAACAGGAGCACGATTGATCGTGAAAAAATATTTGATTGCATTTCTAACATTGATATTTCTGATCGTCGGATTTACCGGTTGCCGTTCGCACAAGCAGAGCAGCAAAGCGGAAAAAGCACAAAAACAGAGTAACGACTCCCTGAAAGCAATTCCTCAAGCAACCGCACCGGTCCCGGTGAATGAATGCCGCATTGCCGGCACCATTATCGAAATCGATTCTACGCTTTCTACAGACGACAAATCTCCCTGTTCCCGGGCTGTCTGTAACGCCGTTGTTAAAATTGATCGTGTCCTCGGTTACGGCTCGGGATTCACAAAAGTTCTGGCTCCGGGTCAAACCATTCCGGTACATTTTAATTTTACACTGGCTCCTTCACAGAAAGTTTTACCAAAAGCTAATGTTGACTTACCCGGATTGACTACCGGCAGTACTTTTGTAGCCAATCTGAATTTGCGGGAAATGATCGGAAAAAGGGAACAATTTTCCATTGGAAAATATGAAGTTATTGATACTAAAAGCATAGGAGAAATGAAATGAAGCAAAGATGGTTTAGCATAACTACCCTTTCCGTTATTGTTCTGGTTATTGCGTTTCTGTTCAACCCGTTTCAGCAACCCGATCAAAAAATTGCACTGAAACAGGCGGCCAAGTCGGCCATCGGAACTACTGAGAATCCCCAGGCACGCTGGGATTACGAATGGCAGCGATTAAGAAGTCCTTTAACCGGAGATATTCCTGAAAATATCCGGAAGCGCGAGCTCAGTTTCGCCGCAAAATTGCCGGTGCGCGCTGAAGAATTGCGTCTTGTGAAAAAAGAACCTTCTGACGAGACGCTGCAAACCAATGCATGGACACAACGCGGTCCCTATAATGTCGGCGGCCGCACACGGGCTATGATTCTGGATACCGACGATGAAAACATCATCATTGCCGGCGGTGTTTCCGGGGGCATGTGGCGTTCGACGGACGGCGGCGCCAGCTGGACAAAAACTTCCGAACCCGATCAACTGCACAGCATCACCTGCCTCGTTCAGGATAGCAGGGCCGGCAAAACAAATATCATGTATTGCGGAACCGGCGAATATCGCGGTAATTCGGCCAGCGCCAACGGCGCTTCCTTCAGGGGCGACGGTATTTTCAAGTCTACTGATGGCGGACAATCATGGAATTTATTACCATCGACCTCAACCGGTAACCCGCATCTGTTTGATAATTATTTCGACTATGTCTGGAATCTGGCCATCGATCCTTCAAACACCAGTCAGGATGAGGTTTACGCGGCAACATACGGACGCATCTATCGCAGCACGAATGGCGGCACCGACTGGAATTATGAAATTACAACCGAGTATTCCGCATATACCGATGTCGCAGTTACTTCACAAGGCGTTGTTTATGCGACACTGGACAGTGACGGCGGGACAAACGCCGGCATCTACCGTTCCGAAGACGGTCAAAACTGGGTTAAAATTACCCCGGCAAACTGGCCGTCGACTTACAGGCGTGTAGTTATCGGTATTGCACCCTCTAATGAAAATGTTGTCTACTTTTTAGCCAATACACCGGGAGAAGGACAAAATGACCACAGTTTCTGGAAATATACCTATGTCAGCGGCGACGGCAGCGGCAATGGCGGAACCTGGGTCGACCGCACACTCAGCCTGCCCGCGGAAGGCGGAAAAACCGGTGATTTTGTTTCACAGGGTTCTTATGATTTGCTTGTCAACGTTAAACCCGATGATGAAAATGTTGTTTTTATCGGCGGTATTAATCTGTACCGTTCCGATGACGGCTTTGCCACTAACAGTAATACAAAATGGATTGGCGGATATACATCAAGCAATGATTCTTACGCGGATTATGAAAATCATCACCCGGATCAACATGCGCTGTTCTTTTATCCCTCCAATTCCAATAAATTGCTATCGGGCCATGACGGTGGTATCAGCCGCACCAGCAATTGTATGGCCGACAATGTAAGCTGGACGATGTTAAACAATGGATACAATACAACCCAGTTCTACACGGCGGCAATCAATCACCTTGGTAATAATGACAATTTATTAATCGGCGGCATGCAGGATAATGGCACCTGGATGGTCAAAAATTCATCCGCCGGGGCTGACTGGACAAAGCTCCTGGGCGGCGACGGCGCATATTGCGCGGTTTCCAATGACGGAGACTATTACTACACTTCATCCCAAAACGGAACCACCTATCGCTTAAAAGCATCCGATCCGGTTTATGACTGGGCGCGGATCGATCCGCAGGGCGGCAGCGATTATTTATTTATCAATCCATTTATCCTCGATGCTAATGATTCCAAAATTATGTATATGGCCGCTGGTCCTGTTATCTGGCGAAACAGCGATGTTACACAAATACCCAAATACAACAGCGATCCGACATCTCAAAACTGGACCAAACTCACCAACACACAGGTACCCGGCGGCGTCATCAGTGCGCTAGGGACTTCCACTGTAGCGGCAAACGTGCTTTACTATGGCACCTCCGACGGCCGTGTTTACCGCGTCGATAACGCCAACAGCGGCAATCCCCCGAAGTCAGATGTAAGCGGCAATAATTTTCCGGGATCCGGAGCTTATGTGAGTTGTATTGCCATTGATCCTTCAAATGCTGATAAAGTTTTGATTACTTTTTCCAATTATGAAGTGATCAGTCTTTATTATACCGGTGACGGCGGCAGCAACTGGCAGAACGTCAGCGGTAACCTGGAAGAAAATCCGGACGGAACGGGCAACGGACCATCCGTGCGCTGGGGCGTAATTGTACCGATTCTGGAAAATCCCCGGTATTTAGTCGCTACAAGCACCGGATTATATTCGACTGATCAACTTAACGGTGCCACTACCACCTGGATGCAGGAAGGTCCCTCAACAATCGGAAATGTGGTCGTTGATATGATTAAAGCACGCACCACGGATAATAAAGTATTAGTTGCCACTCATGGTAACGGCGTTTATACAACAACGCTGTCCACGGCCATAGAAGATGAAGAAGGTCCATTCAACGTATCAGGATTTGAGCTGAAGCAAAACTATCCCAATCCTTTCAATCCTTCAACCACGATTCCCTACCAGCTCAATGAGGCCGGTGAAGTCAATCTTTCGGTTTATAACAGCGCCGGTAAGCGCGTTGTTACGCTGGTTCGCCAGCACCAGAACGCAGGATCGTACGAAGTAACCTGGAATGGCAAAGATTATATAGGGCACAGTGTGGCCAGCGGCGTCTATTTTTACCGCTTGAGTACAGAGAATCAACAGCAATCGCGGCAAATGGTTTTTCTGAAATAAGCAGCCATGAAAAGCAGCAGATAACTTCTACTTATACCCGAAACTTAAAAAGGGCGCCGGATACAAAATCCGCCGCCCTTTTTTTTATATGAACAAGCAGACAAAGCCAAGATCAATCCAGTAACATCGACAAACCGACCCGGTTCCTTTCCAGATCGATGGAAACTACCCTGACATCAATAATATCACCCACCGAGACAATGTCCATGGGATTTTTCACATATTTCTTTGCCATCTGACTGACATGAACGAGTCCGTCATGCTTCACGCCGATATCGACAAAAACGCCAAAATCGACCACATTGCGCACCGTTCCTTTAAGCTGCATGCCTTCTTTTATATCTTCCATTTTAAGTACGTCGCTTTTGAATATCGGTTTGGGCATGGTTTCACGCACGTCCAGTCCCGGTTTTTCCAGGTTGGCCAGAATATCGTTAAAAGTCGGTAAGCCGACGCCCAGCTCTTCGAGGAGATCATCCGTTTTTATTTCTGATTCACTAAGCTTTTTACGAAGCAGTCGCCCGCCGGCGTTACTATCATCGACGGCAAATTTTTTCAGTAATTTTTCAGCCGCATCATAGGACTCGGGATGGATGCTGGTGTTGTCCAGCGTATTATCACCGTTCGGGATACGCAGGAATCCGGCCGACTGTTCAAATGCAATGGCGCCGATGCCGGGCACTGCATTCAATTCTTCCCGGTTTTTGAAAGCGCCGTGTTCGTCGCGGTACTGCACAATGGCGCCGGCCGTCCGGCTGGTCAGGCCTGAAACGTACTTTAGCAGTGAGGCGGAGGCCGTATTCAGGTTAACACCGACCAGATTCACCGCGGATTCCACCACCTGTTGTAATGATTCGGCCAGTCGCTTTTGATTGACATCGTGTTGATAGAGACCGACGCCAATACTCTTGGGATCGATTTTGACCAGCTCGGCCAGGGGATCGAGCAGGCGCCGGGCAATGGAAATATTGCCGCGCATGCTGGCTTCCAGATCGGGAAACTCGGCCTGGGCGGTCTTTGAAGCGGAATAAACAGAAGCGCCCGCTTCACTAACAATGATATATTCAAGGGGACGTTCATCTTTCATTTCTTTGATTAATTCGGCCACCATCTGCTCGGTTTCCCTGCTTGCCGTACCGTTGCCAATGGCGATGATATCCACATTGTGTTTCACGGCCAGTCCGCGTACGGTCGACTTGGCATCGAAATATTTATCCTGCGGCGGGTGCGGATAAATCGTATTACCTTCAAGATATTTGCCGGTCTGATCGATGACCGCCACTTTGCAACCGGTGCGGAATCCGGGATCGATGCCCATAATAACTTTGCCGCGCACCGGCGGCTGCAGAAGCAAATTTTTCAGATTAGTGGCAAATACGGTTATGGCGTGTTCATCGGCTCTATCCGTAAGCGCCGTTCGCACTTCGCGGGCAATGGACGGGGCGATGAGCCGGTTGTAGCTGTCTCTGATCGCTTCGAGCAGATCATCGGTAAAAATCGACTGTTGATTTTTTACATACAATGCTTCGATCTTTTCACAGGCAATTTTATTGTCGGTTTCCACGGATACTTTCAGAATGCCTTCTTTTTCGCCGCGATTAATCGCCAGAATACGGTGCGGTACAATGTTTTGCACGGCCTCGCTGTATTCATAATACATTTCGTAAACCGTGCGCTCTTCCGTCTGTTTCGCTTCGGAACTGATCATGGCGCTTTTAAACGTCCACTCGCGGATAATTTTTCGCACCTCGGCGTCATCGCTGATTGTTTCGGCCACGATATCGCGGGCGCCCTGCAGGGCCTCCTCAAAGGAACTGACGCCTTTTTCTTCATCGATAAAATCGGAAGCGATTTTTTCCGGGCTGCCTTCTTCGATTTCCTGTTTCAGGATCATTGCCGCGAGCGGTTCCAGTCCTTTTTCTTTTGCCACTGTGGCCCGCGTACGTTTTTTCGGTTTATAAGGCAGATACAGATCTTCCGCTTCCTGTAATTTTTTCGCTTTCTGGATTTTTTCTTTTAATTCCGGAGTCAGCTTGCCCTGCTCTTCAATTGAATTTAAAATGGTTTCCTTGCGTGCATCAAGCGCACGCAGGTAGTGGATGCGGTCGGCAATGGTCCGGATTTGATTTTCATCGAGGGAGCCGGTGCGTTCCTTTCTGTAACGCGAAATAAAGGGCACCGTATTATCCGAATCCAAAAGTTCGATGGTATTTTTAACCTGAATAAATTTAATATTCAACTCATCGGCAATAAGCTGAAACATTTCCTGTTCAGTCATTTTCATTCCTCACTGTAAAATTATGGTGTCTTTAGAATAGCCAGAAGAATTTAACAATTTCACGCTTACATGCAATGTTTTTCAATGACATTTTTTTACAACTACAAACAAATTGAAAACAACGCACACATGGATACGGCGTAAGATTAAACTAAACAAATGAAACATCCATGATTTAGCAAAAACACAAAAGCATGATTAAATAGAACCCCCACCCCTTCGCCCCTCCCCCGATGAATCGGGGGAG
>CAYXRA010000171.1:0-9833 GCA_964467525.1 uncultured Calditrichaceae bacterium | reverse complement strand
TCTCCCACTCCCCGCCAAGGCGTGACGCAGGGGTGGGGATTTTAAACAGATGAAACATCCATGATTTGCAAACCCACAAAAGCATGATTAAAAAGACAAAGAGCGTTCATTATTAAATAAAGCAAGCCCCCCTCCCCGCGGGCGGGGAGGGGTTGCCCCAAAGGCCCCAAAGGGGTGCCTGTGGCAGGTGGCTTACGCCAGGGTGGGGATTTTAAGTATATGAATCAATACATCTCAAATTCGATGCTAACCGGTTCAACAACAATTGACGGCAGGCACGCCCTAAACCGGCTGACCGCATTATGGGCTCTGAGCGAGGCGGCGCTGGGCGGACTGCTTCACGCTTTTAAAGTACCGTTCACCGGACTTTTTATCGGCAGCAGCGCCGTCATTCTGATTACGCTGATTGCTTATTTTTCCGAACGACCGGAAACGATCCTGAAATCGACCATCATCGTTATGGTGGTAAAGGGGCTGGTCAGTCCCCATACGCCGATCACCGCCTATTTCGCCGTTGCCATTCAGGGGATAATGGGCACGCTGTTTTTCCGCTTTATAAAAAATTATGCCGTTGCCGCTTTTATGCTGGGACTGATGGCGCTGCTCTTATCCGCATTTCAGAAAGTAATTATAACCACCCTCGTATTTGGCATGCACATCTGGAAATCCATTGATCTGCTGGGTAATTATATCGCCCGGCAAATGATGATTGCCGCAGATAGCGGGACATCGATTCAGTTCAGTTTTATTCTGATCCTCGGCTATACGGCGCTGCATGTCACTGCCGGTATTCTTGTGGGGATTGCCGCCCCGCTGATCGCTAAGAAAATCAAGGCTGAAATGCAGGAAAACCGCAGCCGTCAGTTGGCCCGGTTCAATAAACAGGTTAACGGTATGCGGATCACAAAAAAGAAGAAAGGGTTTTTAGGTAAATTATCCGGCTATATGATATTCCTGCTGGCTTTTGTGATCATCGTATTATCCTATTTTTTTCCGGTCTTTGATGAAAGCCAGGGGCTGGCGGCGCTGATCATGATTCTGCGGTCCATCTTCATCATGGGCATCTGGTATTTTTGGCTGGCGCCGCTCGTATTGAAAAAAATGCGCCGATATCTGGCCCGCAAGGAAAATCAATATACCCGGGAAATTCACGGCATCATCGATACCTTGCCGCTGTTTAAACAGATTGTAAGCTATAGCTGGCAGAATGGGAAAAAAGACAAAGGCCTTGCCCGCTGGAAACGGACGCTGATACTTATTTTAACCCTTTCGCTGACCTATGATGAAGAACAGATTATCCCAGGTGAAAGCGCTTAAAAAATTAATCTTTATCCTCCGCAGCGTCGGCTGCCATTTGTTTCCTGAGATCAGCGGGAATTTCAACCGCCGGTGTGCCCTCGGCAAAAGCGGCGTTTAACTGCTGCAGCAATTCATCTACGGTATTGATTTGTTCAACGTTACCCAGCCATAACAGACATTCGCTGTCTGCTGCATAGGGATTGCCCCTGTATACCTGGGCAAAGTAGGTGGAAAGCCCGGGGTCCCAGCCTACAATTACGGCAAATTCATCGGGCCATTCGGCTGGTTCGATCGTGTAGCGTGACATGTAATTCCTTTCATATAACATTCATATCCGTATTTATGCACGATACGATATTAACCGGAATAAATCAAATCAATGCCGTAGATTCCACGGATACCTTTTAAAAAAAGATTCGTTTTGACTGGATTTTTATTATCCTTAAATTAGTGCCATTCTGTTTAAATGACTTAAAAAACATAACCGAGAGGTGGCGACATGTCCCGTAAGCAAATTCTTTGGGGTGCTTTTGTTTTATTATTTGTATTGAGTACGATTTTTGCATTACAGTATTTTTCAAAAGCCTTTCCGCTGGTATCGCTCGAAATTGAAATGAATCGCCAGTCGGCCCTGCAATCGGCAAAAGAATTGGCCGTCGAAAATAACTGGGGCCCGGCGGATTTCAGGCAGGCCGCGTCTTTTGCAGTAGAATCGCAGGTACAGAATTTTGTGGAGCTGGAAGCAGGCGGCGCGGATGCCTTCAGTGCAATGATCAGAGATACGCTGTATGCACCCTATACCTGGCGGGTGCGCCACTTTAAAGAAAATGATGTCAACGAAGTAAAAATTTATTTCGAACCCAACGGTGCGTTTTATGGTTTTGAAGAAAAGATTCCGGAAGACGAACCCGGTCCCAGTCTGAGCGAAGACTCGGCCCGCGTGGTGGCGGAGTCCATCGCCGTTAACAAATGGACGCTTAATTTAAACGAATATGAGCTGGTTGAAAAATCCAGTGAAGTGCGTCCCTCGGGCCGCACCGATTACACGCTGATCTATGAGCGTCCCGATGTCCGAATCGGTGAAGGGCGCTACCGTTTGCGCCTGGTACTCAGCGGCGATCAGCTCAGTGAAATCAGGCATTTTGTCAAAATTCCGGAAGCGTTTTCCCGTCGCTACGAGGAGATGCGTTCGGCCAACAATACCATCGCCACCGGTTCGCTGATTGCCATTGGTATCCTCTATGTGCTCGGCGGAATTGTTTTCGGATTATTTTACCTGCTGCGCAAACGCTATGTACTCTGGCGCAAGGCCTTATTCTGGGGCTTATTCGTCGCCCTTCTGCAGGTGTTGGCGGAGATTAACCAGTTTCCGCTGCTATGGATGAATTACGATACGGCGCTTTCGGCGCAGGGATTTTTAATTCAGGAAATCATGCAGATTCTGCTGACTTTTATCACTATGACGGTTCTGCTTACCGGCGCCTTCATGGCTGCCGAGAGCCTCACCCGGCTGGCCTTTCCCAATCATCTGCAACTGTGGAAAATCTGGAACAAAGATGTGGCGGCTTCCAAACAGGCTGCCGGTCAGACCGTAAGCGGATATCTGTTAGTTTCGATATTTTTTGCTTTTGATATCGCCCTTTACTTTATTGCCACCAACGTGCTGGGCTGGTGGAGTCCCTCCGGCGCGCTTTTCGAACCGGATGTGCTGGCCACTTATTTTCCGTGGCTTTCATCGATTGCCATTTCTCTGCAGGCCGGATTTCTGGAAGAGTGTTTATTCAGGGCAATTCCCATCGCCGGAGCGGTACTGCTCGGCCGCCGTTTCGGATACAAGTCGGTCTGGATCATCGCCGCCTTCATTATACAGGCGGTCATTTTTGGCGCCGGACATGCCAACTACCCCAATCAGCCGCCATACGCGCGGGTTGTTGAGTTGATTCTCCCGTCGATCGGATTCGGGCTGATCTATTATTTTTACGGATTGCTGCCGGCGATTATTATGCATTTCGCTTATGATGTAGTCTGGTTTGCCCTGCCGCTTTTCGTATCCAGCGCTTCGGGCGTTTGGCTCGATCAGGTTTTGGTTATTGTTTTAACGCTGGTGCCCGTGTGGGTTGTTTTGGGGTCACGGCTGCGCACCAAAAAATGGACAGAGGCCGGCGAACAATATTACAACGGCGCCTGGCAGCCTGAGCCGACTGAAGCGCTGGTCACTGAGAAACCCGAACCGCAGCCTGAAACTTCAGGCATATCGAAAAAAATCAGCGGCGGACTGATAATCACCGGTTTGATCGGAGTGCTTGTCTGGATTTTCTTTTCCAACTTTGAAAATAAAGCCCAACCGCTGAGGATTGAGCGGGAGCGGGCGCTGGCTATTGCCGACAGCGTTATGCAATCCAAAGATATTTCGCTTTCTTACAACTGGCGCGTTTTAAGCAAGGTTACCGAACCGCTCGATCAGGATGACCGCTTTGTCTGGCAGGAGGGCTCGGTTTCCGCATACCGGGCGCTGATGGGTACATATCTGTCGCCGCCGGCCTGGAAGATTCGCTATGCGACCTTCGAAGGCGATGTGGCCGAACGCGCTGAAGAATATCAGATTTATATCGGTCATAAAGGAAAGGTTTTAAGATATAAACATAAACTGCCGGAACACCGCGCCGGAGCGGCGCTGGCACAGGACAGCGCAAAAGGTATGGCCCTCGGTTTTGTTGAAGAAAAATATGATCTGGATTCCCTGTCCCTTAAAATGATCTCGGCTACGCCGTCGAAGCTGAAAAACAGAACCGACTGGGCATTTACTTTTGCCGATACGATAAATTATCCGCTGGAACAGGGCGAGGCGCGCATTGCCGTAAACATTGCCGGCGACCGGATTGTCGACGGCTTTCGCTATGTACATGTCCCGGAAGAATGGGATCGCCGGGAGCGCAAGCAGCAAAGCCTGATTAAATCGCTGGGCATGCTGAAAAATATCTTTGTGCTGCTGCTGTTTCTGACCGGTGTTGTTGTGGCTATTATCGGCTGGAGCCGCAAGCAGTTCGCCGTTTCCACTTTTCTGATATTTTTCCTGTTATTATTTCTGATTCGTTTTGTCGAGCTGGTTAACGGTTTGCCGGCAACCATGGCCGGCTTTTCTACGGCCGAACCCTTTCAGAATCAGATGATCTTATTTCTGGCCCTGCCGGTGATCGGAATTCTGTTTATAGCCAGCGCCATCGGTTTGATTGCCGGATACACCCATGTTTGGAAGGGCGAGACGGGTGCCATGGAAAGAAGCGGATTAAGTGTGGGCGCCGGTTTTGCCCTTGGCGCCATCGTCACTGGCGTCGTGGCGCTCGTATTTCAGTTTGAGCCTGCGCTGAGACCGGGCTGGGGAAATTACAGCGGTCTGGAAAAATATATCCCGTTTCTGAATGGCCTCAATGATGCGGGCGGTTTTATCATTTTTACCGCGCTTAATCTGTTTGTACTGACGGCGCTGCACCGCTTTACCAATGGCTGGAGAACAAAGCATTTCATTTACGCACCGTTGTTCCTGATTGTCGGTTTGATTGTTAATGGTTCCACGGAAACGACCATCGCCTTCTGGCTCATATCGGGACTCAGCGTTACGGTCATTTATCTGCTGTTCTATATTTTTGTGTTCCGTTTTCAGATGGGGCTGATTCCGCTGGCTATCGGAGGAACCGTTATGCTTAAATCACTGAAAGATGCCATCATCAATGTCCATGGATCGGCGATACCGGCGGCCATACTTGCCGTTGTAACTATCGTATTGATTGCATTGCTGTGGTATCTGAAACTGGGTTCGCAACAGAAACGGAGTGTAAGTTAGATGATCAGAAAAATTTTCGTTCTTTTATTGTTTATCGCCGGTCTCCGTTTCAGTGTTTATGCAGACTGGCTGACCGTCGATACGGTCGGAACCGGTGTAATTCACTATCATCAGTATTTCGATTCCGTGCCCTGGCACATTCACGTGATTGAAGTGCAGCTTGCCGGGGAAGGTCCGGAGCTGCAAACCGTGAAAGCCAGCGACCGGGTTGCGGGAAACGAACAAACTTCTGCGATGGTTCGGCGCAGCAGCGGTTCCGGAAACCAAGTGCTGGCGGCAGTGAACGGCGATTTTTATCACCGGGGCGGTATACCGGTGGGTGCGCAGGCTATCGACGGCATTTTGCTTAAACAGCCCTATCCCGGGCGCTCCTTGCTGGCTTACCGCAGCGATCACAAAGTATTCATTGATACGGCGGTGTCCCGGGGCCGGGTAATCACTGCCAATCAGCGTACCGCCCAAATCACCGGATTAAATGAACAAAGAGGCGAAAATGCGCTGATTCTTTTCAATCAATATTTCGGTGAACAAACCGGCGCCAATTACTGGGGCACAGAGATAATCGCCAGCTATCTCGACATGCCGGAAACCATAGATGAGCAGGCACTGCTTGTTGTTACGGCGAAAGACAGCATCAATGAACCCGGTCACGGTAATAATCCGATCGCGCAAAACGGCGTGGTTCTATCCGGCCACGGTCAGGCGGCCCGTTTTTTAAATCGGCATGTGTTTATCGGCGATACGATTCAAATAACGCTGGAGCTTTTCCTTGAGCATAGGATGGTACAGGAGGTGATCGGCGGATTGCCGCGGCTGATCCGCGACGGTGCAATCAGCATTGAATGGCAAACAGAGGGCGCCAGCGAAAGTTTTACCTACAACCGTCATCCGCGCACGGCTGCCGGCATCGCCGCCGATTCCACTAAAATATATTTGTTTACGGTGGATGGCCGCCAGGAAGGTTACAGCATGGGCATGTCCCTTTTTGAACTGGCCGACTACATGATGGGCTGGGATATCGAACAGGGCATTAATCTGGACGGCGGCGGTTCAACGACAATGGTCGTGGAAGGCGCCGTGGTCAACAGTCCCTCGGATAAAACCGGCGAACGCGCCGTTTCCAATGCCCTGATGGTCGTAAATCAAGGTGCGCCGGTTAGCGGGAAGGAACGCGGGGTAAAACCGCAAAATGTCACCATCACCCCTGGCGACTGTCTGCGCTTTACATTTGACACGGGCAGGCAGATGATCAATAAAGATCAGAGTGATGAGGTGCAATTGCAATGGACCTGTTCAGCGGAAATCGGCAGCATCGATGAGCGGGGTTTCTTCCGCGCTGCGGAAGCGACCGGCAGCGGCATCGTAGTCGCTGAATATCAGTCAATCAGTGACACGGCCTTTGTGCGCATTATGCGGGCATTGAAGATAAAATAAAATTCCGTTCATTTAAAATTATTCTCCGGTATACATTGCGGGCAGATCGCTTTGGAACAGTGTTAACGGATGATTAAAAAACTTCACAAAATCGGAAGCGCTGTTATGGCCGGGATATGGGGCAAAGTGATGGTTTACGGAAAAATTGCGCCAGACCAGTGCCCAGGCAATTTTGCGTGATTGGGCGTTGTATTGAATAGCCGGCAGCAGGTATGCCGTCCACCAGTCATCGATGGGAATCTGATCCAGCCCCACTTCGGTGAGGGCGGCGATTTTACCACGGCTTTCGGCCAGAGTGGCTGTAATTGACAGCGACTTACCCAGTTTTTCAATATTGGCTTTATTGTACAAACGGTAGTCATCCAGACCAAGAATATCCACAAAATTATCACCGGGATAGCGCGCCAGGTAATCCGCTTCGCTGCCGATTTCCTGCGGCGAAATGGCAAACAGCAAATGATGGATATCATGATCTCCGGTCAGATAATCAATCGTCATCCGCCAGAGTGCGTTGTATTCCTCAACCGGGCAGGCCGAACGGCCCCACCATGGCCAGTTGTGATTATGCTCGTGATAAGGTCTAAAAATGACCGGAATGGCTTCGCCGCCGGATTTCAGATCTTTTAAAAAGGCAGCGATCAGATCAATTGTGGATAAATACTTTTGGTGATGGGGGCCGCCCGGTAGAATTGAAGATACCGCCGGTGTGTTATCCCAGGCATCGCCGCCGGTTTTCGGATTATCGAGGTGCATGCTGATCGTGTTGATGCCGCCGCGGGCATAGGCTTCTCGAATTAACATTTTCATGTATTCAAAATCAACGCCATCCAGATTTTTAGTGTTGTGAATACCGCCTAAATCCCAGCCGTAAACAGCGGGATAATCACCGCAAACCGCTTTGACATCCGAGCGATCTGGCTGCGCCCACCAGTTCACTCCGTAAGCCGTATCATCCTGATGGCCGAACAATACATTTTGTCCGGCCAGTTCCGCCAGATTTTTAAAAAGGGCGATAGTCCCGGTGCTGGCCATGCTATCGACCAGGATATCATTGGTTTTTTGAGACGGATCGTCATTGCCGGTTGCGCTCTCCGATGAGCAGGACAGCAGTGTTATGCCGGTCAACAGGGCAGCAATGAAAAAACGGAAAATAATTTGTAAATCTTTCAACAGGATGTCCTTGTTTTAATTTCCATCGATGAGAAATTTGGGATAGCATTTTCGAAATTGTTAAACATAAAGGACAACGATTAATCATTTTAAGTTTTACATTACAACAGGTTATTCAGGTCTATTTCTGTACATTTCTGACAATAATACGCTTCACCTTTTGTCGAATACCCCTCCTCACTCAACACGATGATTGCATTACACTTTGCACACCGGGTTGGCTCATACTCAGGCGGATCTTCCAATCGCTCGAAATTATATTCGTTTGTGCCGAAGTACACATACATCTCCGTTTCAATAGCCTTCCGGCACTGAGGGCAATTTTTCCAATGACCGTCATGCTCTTCTGTGTGATGATACCCGCACAATGTGTAGCGGTCGTGATTGCGAAAGCAGCTGTTGCGGGCGTAAGAGAACATAACATATTTGTCCGCGTCGTCGCATATCCACTGATCGCAACAGGGTGTTTTGGTTAGCTTACCCGTTTTACCGCACAAGCCGCAGCGCGGCTTTTGTTTGGTTTTAACTTTTTGTTTTCTAATTTTCTTAGCCATATCATATCCTGCTTTGATTCTTACAGCTTAATCGTATTTTTAATATCAATATTCGTCAACTCAGGGCGTTGCCCCGGGCTATATCACTTCGCCCTCTTAGGGCTTTTGTAGGGAAAACGGCTTGGGTATAATGCGCTGGCATTGAAAACATGATTAATTCTGCTCGATGTAGAGTAAGATGCTTAAAAAAAATTACGATCAATGTTCCCATTCAACACGTACGGTATTCCAGGGCGTATAGCCTATTGTTGTTATTTTCCGGATATCATAAGGAAAATGTTTACGTTTATATTTTAACATTTCGGATACGATTTCTTCCCAATCCGATGAAATCAGTTCTCTTTTAATTTGTTTTTTCGTACCCGGCATACCGGATAAATTTTCTAACAAAATAGACCCGGTCATATAATTTTTATGTTTAGTATCCCTGTTCCAGGCGACGTGCGCCAAAAAAAATAATCTGTGCATTATATCGGACTCGTGAAATTTCTTATTATTCAGACCGACCTCGGCAATTTCAATTATTATCTCGGATAGTTTTCTTTGTTCAGCCTTTTTTAAAATTATTTCCTGAATTCTTGCTACCAATTCCGCGGTAGGCGTCCAGGTATATTTCTTTCTGTATTTATCCCGGGCAAAATCAGAAGCGGAGTCAATTACATTTTCCGGCTTGTTTAGAGACATCAACGCGGAAGACATGATGGACGCCAGATCATGATCCATTTCATTTTTGTATCCGCGATCTACTCTTCCGGCCCTGTCTAATTTTAGCAATCCATAGTGCATATCCACAATTGCAACGGGTTTTCGATTCTTAATCTCAACGATGACCGTGATATATTTTATGATTTTATTAGCGTATTCCTTCAATGAAACAGATGGATCTCCGCTAAATAATCCTTCAAATTTTGAATTTGTGATTGTATTCAGACTGTCCGAGTCTTTGTCGTAGATAAAATTTCTTGTGCTTAATCCCATTTGATTCCTCAATACATAATAATATGCAAAACTTATCAACAGAAACTTGAAAAATCAAAATATTACAATGATTACTCATAAATAGGTAAATGCGGCGGCTCATAGAAATTGTAAGATATTTCTTCCAATGATGCATCATAGATTATCCCAATGATGAGCGTATCCTGTACTGAAAAAGTTGTATCGGCCTCCCGGCCCTGAATAAATGTTTCAATTTGATGATCGCCAGCCGGGAGTTGCGGAGCGATCGTTGCCGCCAGGCCAACGACATAATTCGTAGTTACCGCTCCGGAAAAAATACTTTTCCCGTCAATCCGGATGAAAACATGGTTGTTGTTAAAATGTCTTTGAAGATGTATTTCAAATTTTTTCGCGGCTTCCGCATGATCAACATCAGGGCAGGTGGATTTTTTACATGAAATACCGACCAGGGTGCAGAATAGAAAAAATGATAGGTAAAAAATTAAACGCTTTTTATATCTATTAATCAGCACATTCATACGTATTCCCTTTTTATTTGAATTTTTCATGGTTATAGCTTATGAATGATTTTTCAT
>CAYXRA010000170.1:0-10016 GCA_964467525.1 uncultured Calditrichaceae bacterium | reverse complement strand
GCGAGCCCTGGAAGGGACCAATATTATATGAAGAATCTCATCCTGATCGGGGTCGGTGTCGCTATCGGAATCGGTATCGAAACAGAGAAACATCGAACAGACAAACCCATTACCCCGCCAACCACAGCATTCGGAAGTCGCTCCCGGGTTTAACCACACAAATCAACACAGAACCAAGCCTAAACTACAATAGTTAAATAAACTGTGATTGTTTCGGTTCAGAAATCTAAGTTTATGATACAAATTAGAGATACTTTAGTTTACGCTAAGTCAGGAGCTCTGAGATTGATCAATCCCCCCATAGCCCGGCAATTTGGGTATCGCATGACGGACAACGCTCGTTGTTAAAATCTTTTTTTCGAACAGAAAATCCCAATCGTTCTAATATCAATGCACCGCAGGACGGGCAGTAGGTGTTTTCCGCTTTATGCCCGGGCACATTGCCAATGTAGACATAATGCAGCCCCTCGGCATCGGCAATTGCTTTGCAGCGCTCAAGGGTTTTTAAGGGCGTCGGCGGTAAATTTTTAAGGATGTATTGCGGATGAAAACGCGTGAAGTGAATGGGAACATCGCGGCCCAAATTTTTGACGATCCATTTGGATAAGGCGCGAATTTCATTCTCTCCGTCATTAAGCGTTGGTACGACCAGATATACGATTTCTGTCCAGACGCCTGATTTTTTCATGGTCACCAGTGCATCCAGCACCGGTTTCAGTTCGCCGTTAACAACTTCCTTGTAATAGCTTTCCGTGAACGCCTTTAAGTCCACTTTAATGGCATCGACTTTTTTGCAGAGTTCAACCAGAGGCTTTTGGGAAATATAGGCGGCGGTAATAACCACGCTTTTGACACCGTGCTCATGACCGGCAATCACGGAATCGTACATGTACTCATAAAAAATCGTCGGTTCGCTGTAGGTATAAGCGATGGACAGGCTCCGTGAATTTTTTGCGCTCAGTGCTAATTGTTGCGGCGGCAGGTGTATGCTGCGCACCTGCTCGGGACTGACCTGGGAAATCTGCCAGTTCTGGCAGAATTTACAATTGAGGTTGCAGCCGGCCGTGGCAATGGAAAAGGCAAGGCTGCCGGGATGAAAATGAAAAAGGGGTTTCTTTTCAATCGGATCAACATGATAGGTGCAGGGGCGTGCGTAAACCAGAGTATAATACGTGCCCTCGCGATTTTCCCGCACACCGCAGTACCCCCGTTCACGGTCGTCAATCACGCACTCCCGCGGACAAAGCGTACATTTTATTTTTTTATGCGAAAGTTTTTCGTAATATCGCGCTTCCCGTATGAAAAGTTCATCGTTGGATTTTGTACCCTGTCCGCCCTGAATGGATTGAATCAGCGGACATGTATGATAAAAACCGGCCAATGCGCCGAATTTAATGAAATCTCTGCGTTCCATGGGTATGCACTCTTTTTAAATTTGAATTACTTCAATGTTTTCTGGCTTATTTGTCCCAAGCATGTGATCCGGATCGGCTGCCGTTGCAATATAGGAAGGCTTCCTGCCGGATTCCGTTAACGATTTTTTGCCCATTGCTTTGCGTTTTTCTTCGATAATCTGCCAGCCGGTGTAATCCAGGGCCACACGATCCGTGCCGAAAATAAGTCCGTTGAACGGCCAGCGCCACTGCGGCATAAAAGAAGGGCCGCCTTCGTACTGGGCATTGATCGCATCACAGATATTTAAGCGCACCTTGTTTCTGATTGACGGCAGCATGTTCACATCGGCAATGTATGGATCGCCGACATTCAAATGGTATTTGTGCGGATTATGGATCGCACCGAAAAGATTTTTCATCGACAGGGTAACGCCGGCGATGCTGTGATCCTTCAGCAGCGGTAAATTAATTATGACGTCACAATGGCGGGTGACGGTTCTGGTGACGCGACTGGCAGCCGATCCGAAAATTTCAAGGTTAGGTTCGAAACCGGCGTAATCGTTACCGTAACATTTCGGGCCGCTTCCATCATAGCTGATTTTAAATCCGGCGTCTTCCAGATCGCTGTTTAAACGATCCCATATAATAATGTTACGCGATTTTAAACCCGCTTCCCGCAAGCGTTCGATAATCGCATCGATAAGCTCAGTATGCGTGGATCCGTAACCTGAAAGACAATTAACCTTAAGTCCGACAACCTGATGGGGTTTAATAATTTGTTTCCAACCCTCAACAACGGCGTCAACATTAAACTGGGCCTGAATGCCGTTATCCAAAACTTTGATTAAGCGGTCGCTGTCAACGGAACCTTTTGTATCCTGAATCCATTCGTCTTTTGAAATAGTTATTTTCGATTTATCGTTTAAAGCATTGTTAACAAAACTGTTGGATTTTGCATTGGCGGTTAATAAAAAGGCACCGCCTAATTTAAACAGGTCGCGTCTTTTCATAAATGGATGCGTTTAATTATGAGATAACTTTTTTGTTATGTTTATTGAAAATATCATAAGAACATTAACTTTGCAAAGATTTTTAAGTTTCATGGGTGTTGGTTTGGTACTACGTGTACATTTTGGTTAAATTATGTTCTCATTTATTAAATTGTTTGAATCATCAGATTCAAAAATAATCCGTTAACACAAATTGGAGTATAGGGAAGATGCATAATAAGCCGATTGTTTTTTTTGCCGGTCTGATGCTGATGGCGTTGATTTTAATTGTTGCTTTTCAAATGGGAACCAATCCGTTCGGTGATGTTGAGGTTCACAAGCACGAGGAACCGGGCGAGCATGCCGGCATGGGCGGATTTGCGGAGGTGATCAGCCTTTATGGTGATTTATGCGCCGCCTGCCATGGAACAGTGGGTGAGGGTGTGGGAAGAAATCCGGCACTGCGAAACACGACGATGACGGTTGATGAAATTAAGACAATTATTCGTTCGGGCAAGGGGGACATGCCGGCCTTTCCGGATCTCAAAGGCGAGCAACTGGACAGGATGGCCCGGCTGATTAAGCGGTTCTGATCAGAAAATTAAAAGCCTGCATAATATGATTCAGGAAGGATGATAATATGAACATCGCTGGCTACGAAATATTTACCGTACAGACCGGATATGTCAGTCTCGACGGCGGGGCCATGTTTGGCGTAGTGCCAAAGGTTCTGTGGGAAAAGAGCAATCCGGCAGATGAAAAAAACCGTATTAAACTGGCATTGCGCACGCTGGTGATAAAAAATGATTCGCGTACAATCATCGTCGATGCCGGTATCGGTGAGAAGATGAATGAAAAACTGAGCAAAATTTACAACGTGGATCATTCAGAAATTGATTTAATTAAAGGATTAGCCGAAAAGGGTATTGCACCGGAAGATATCACCGATGTAATCATTACCCATTTACACTTTGATCATGTCGGCGGCGCAACCTATTATGCCGACGGCGAGCTGAAACTTACTTTCCCCAATGCAACCTATCACGTTCAGGGCGAGCAATGGTACTGGGCAAATAATCCATCGGAAAAGGACCGGGCCAGTTTTATGGTGGAAAATTTTAAGCCGATTCTGGAAGCCGGCAGACTGCACGAGCTGGACGGACCGGGCGAGCTGTTTCCCAATATTGAAGTTATGGTTGTGTATGGGCATACTCACGGCATGCAGATGCCGAAAATATCAGACGGCGAAAAAACATTGCTGTACTGTTCGGATCTAATGCCGACGGCGTCACATATCCCGCTGCCCTTTATCATGGCCTATGATAATAATCCGCTGACTACCCTCGAGGAAAAGAAACGGCTGCTGCCTCAGGCTGTGCAAGGTAACTGGATTTTGGTGTTTGAGCATGATCCGTACCGTCCCGCCGGTTTTGTGGAACACACCGACAAAGGATATAAGCTGAAAGAAGAAATTCACTTATAATGCAGGGATTTATAAAAGCAGCCGAAAGCGAACAGGTAAAAGAAAAATCGGGGCTGGGCATTAAAATTGAAGGACATGCCATCGCCCTGTTTCGCAGCGGTGGCAAAGTTTATGCTTACCGTGATTCCTGTCCCCACCAGGCGGCGCCAATCAGCGATGGATACGTTGCGGAGGGATATATTGTCTGTCCCCATCACAACTGGAAGTTCAATGTGCAAAACGGCGCTTTTATCAATAACGAAATTATAAGATTGCCTTCCTATCCCGTTAAAGAAGAGAACGGCAGTATTTATATCAAATTATAAACACACGATTACGCGGACAAAAAATCAGGTGCCAATCGCGGTGACGTCTAAAAATTAAGGTTGAGGCTAAGGCTAAGCTGAGGTAACCTTCCCATTAAACCGCTGTCGATGAAAGTCACGACTATAGGGTGATTGGAGTAATACAATTCCCCTCCGACGGAGGGGGTAGGGGTGGGTCCCATTTTGCAACAAACCGACCGGAAAAAGATAAACCTTCGGAACGAGGAGGTTTTTCACAACCCGCAACAATGTATATTTATCTTTCAGAATCTGTTGTAGTCCCAAGCCAGTCATCACGTAATTGCTGCTGTAAGTCAGTAGAATTCTCCATTTCGACGATACGGTAGTGCCGTTCCGATTCACTGTTTACCAATTCTAAACCGGCATAGTTAAGAATACTGTAATCCAGTTCGGCAATTTGACGAACACAGCGATCGAAAAAGGCCTGCAAATCGGTCCCGGCCATTTGTGCAGTTAGGCGTTCAAAATCACGGGTATGGTAACCTTTTCCCGGGAAGTAGCGGCCTTTGGTATCGCAGGCGTAAAATTTTTTGTACATGGCATTCATCACATCATCAAGAGAAATACGGTTACCTGTTAAATGGCGTATTTTTAAATCGAGCAGCAAACCGATAATCAGGCCTTTATAATAATAGGAATAGGTGGTTTCATCGATATTTGTTTCTTCATAATACGGAATACCGCCCTTGAAGAGCCAGGTCAGGCGACTCACATTATCAAGCGTCCGGTGATTTTTGCCGGGGTCGGTTTCATATCTTTTGATTCTGCCGGCAAATTCGGAATAGAGTTTTTCTCTGGTGTAAATACCCGACCGAACCAGTGCAAGATAAGCATAATAGGAAGTCAATCCCTCCACAATCCAGAGTGACGGTGTGTATGTCTCTTTCGAATAATCGAAGGGACCGAGGCCGGCAGGACGTAACCGTTTGATGTTCCAGATATGAAAAAACTCGTGGGCGCTCAGCCAGATCAGGTTGTCGTAGCCGGGATCCGTATTGGCATCGGGTTTCAGGTTGTTGATGTTCATGCGCAGCAGGATGCGCGTCGAGTTGGCGTGCTCCATGCCGTCGGTGTGTTCAAGATTTTCATCCAAATGATAAAAGAAAACGTAGCGGTCGTAAGGCAGGTTTCCATTAAAAACCAAAGCCTGTTCGCGGATTACCTTTTTGAGATCATTGATAAAATGTGATAATATCTGGGATTGGACTCCGGAATGAAACAAGAGCTGGTGATCTCTGTTCAGATACTCAAAATTATGAACCACAAGCTGACCCATTTCGATAGGACAGTCGATAAGCTGATCGTAATTTTCGGCGAACAGTTGTCCGTTTTTTTGTCGGGGCAGCGCCGTAAGTAAATTCCATGATGCGGGCTTTTCAATATTAAGCGACACGGGCGCAGGTTTAAAATCTTTGAAATAAATAAAAATACCGGCGCCGTTGATCGATGCCCCGTTTTCCGTAATTTTTGAAAAAGTGCCGTCGAGGGTATTGGCATAAACCCGGTATTTTATTCTGATCTGACTGATTCCCGGACAATAAACCCGCCAGGTCTGTTTATCAAGCAGTCTCATTTGCAGTTTATTTCCAGAGACGTCAAAAGCCTTGAGATCGAAAATGTTTTTACAGAAATTATAAATAACGTACCGGCCGGGCGCCCAGGCCGGAATGGCAAAGGTCAGTGAATCTTTTTTCATATCACTGATATGCACTGATATTGTGGCCTTGTGAGAGGCTGGCTCATCAATTTTCAGAGTATATGCAATATCCTGAGCCCGGGTAATCAATGTCGTTGTCAGAATAAGCAGAAAAATAGTTACAGCAATTGGAAAATGCTTCATTGCCTTTAATCTCCATTTTTAACGCAGAGCCAGACCATGCCGAAATCGGTTGTCTTAATTTCACGGACTATTTTCAGTCCGGTCCCGGCAAATTCATTTTTACGGTTTTGTTTAACATAATTAAAATAATGCGCTCCCTCAATCCACTCAATGATATTAACAAGCCAGTTACGTCCGTTACCGTAATCGAAGATAACCACATATTTGTTGGTAATACGCGCGGCCTGTTCAAGTACATATTGGCGGAAATCGACGGATACGCCATGCAGAAAATAGCCCATTGAAATAATATCGAATTTTTTTTCCGGTAATTTGCTGAGTTGAATGAGGTCGTATCTTTTAAAATCAATATCGGGGAATCGTTTTGCTGCCCGTTTCAGCAGGCGTTCGGAAAAGTCAAAGCCTGCAACCCTGTGTCCGCGTTCGGCGAAAGCGGCAGCCAGGATACCGGTTCCGGTAGCGAGATCAAGCACGGAAAGATGATCGGGCAGATTTAATTTTTTTAAATATTTGCGATACTCGGGAAAAAGCTGCCGTTCGATTATCGGGTAGATAATCGAAATCAGGTTAAAAAATGATTTTGTTTTCCGGCGTTCCTTTTGAAATCCGTTTTCGGAAAGGGGCAAATTCGACCTTTCAGTTAATCTTCATTTCCGTCACCCAATGACAGTTTGTTGGACTGCCGGAGCGTTTCCACTTTTTGCAGAGGCTGTTCCAGTTTTTTTGTCCGTATTGTAATCAGGTTTTGATATTCACGCTGGGCGTCTTCGATGCGCCGGCCCATTTTTTCCATACTCTCCTTGAAATTATCCCATTGCTTATAGAATTCGGAAAGGATCGCTAAAATCTGGGAAGCCGTCTTTTCAAGATTAAAATTATCGACCGCCTGACGCATGATGGCCAGAACGGCGTAAAGCGTTACCGGTGAACTGAGTATTACTTTATTCTTGAGCGCTTCATCCATGAGTGTGCGGTCGTTTTCCTGAATAAACGCGTATATCTGCTCATTGGGGATAAAAACAATAACGTAATCCACCGTATTATCCGAAGGATTGATATAGTCTCTGGTAGTTACCTCTTTAACACGCTTCCGGGCATCTTTCAGGAATTGATTTTTATAAGCCGACTTGTCACTTTCCGATTCAGCCTGGTGATAGGCGAGGTAGTTGGCCAGCGGAAATTTAACATCCATGTTCACTTTTAGATTATGGGGCAGTAAAAATGTAAAATCCGGGCGGCTGGCAGCGGTATTCGAAGATTTCTGTTTGTAATAATTAATGCCTTCGATGAAGCCGGCCATGCGCAGTACATCCTCGGCCATACGCTCGCCCCATTGTCCGCGCATCTGGCTGTGGGATAGGGTGGTATTCAGTTCATTGGTAATTTCCTGAAGCTGCCGGGTTTGGTCAACGGAGTTGCGCAACTGTTCGGCAAGCGTACCGAAACTCTCCTTGCGTTCTTTCTCAATCTTGTGGATAATTTCTTCAACTTTTATCAGCTCGCCTTTCATATTTTTCAAAGTCTGGTCAATCAGATCCTTTTTAGATGATAAGTTTTGCTCCTGAATTTTACTCTGATTGTTGAACGACCGGTCGGCGAGCTTCAGAAATTCATTGGTGCTTTTACTTAAAGCCTCCATGGACAAAGAACCGAAGGCGTCTTTTACATGACTGATGATATTTTCCAGCTCGCGTATTTTGTCTTCACGGTTACGCAGGGCTATTTCTTCGGCCAGTCTTTCGGCCGTTTTCTGCTGGCGGATCATGATGAAATATACAATCATTGCGCCAATCAATAATCCGGCCGAAAAAATAATCAACATTTCATACAATTCAAATACTCCTTACAAAAACTGATAAAAATTAATCTTTCATCTGTTTAAAATCCCCACCCTGCGTCACGCCTTGGCGGGGAGTGGGAGAAGAGCCCCCTCCCCAACCCCTCCCCCGATGAATCGGGGGAGGGGCGAAGGGGTGGGGGGTCTTTTTAATCATGCCTTTGTGTGTTTGCAAAATCATGAATGTTTCATAAGATCAAAAATTCAGATCGTTTCCGATCAATATAAATAATTTGTGGTAAATAATCAGGTTAAAAGCAAATAAAAAATGATCGGCTAAAATTAATTTTGTTCATCCGGATATTTATCGCGAATGGCGTGAATAACGTCGATGATATCAAAGAAAATATCAACAATTTCCGGATCAAAATGGCGTCCGCTCTCTTCTCTTATGTTGTTTATGACTTTGTCCTCATCCCACGCTTCTTTATAAACCCGGCGGGAGCATAGGGCGTCATAAACATCAGCCAGGGCCACAATGCGACCGAACAGCGGAATTTCCTTGCCTTTTTTTCCGCGCGGCCTGCCATTCGGATCATCATAGCCGGGCAAAGCCTCGCCGGTATTGATATCGATGTAGCCGGGATATCCATTGCCGTCCCAGCGCTCATGATGATTCAGGGCGACCTCAGCAGAATATTCATCAAAAACAGACCGGGCGCTGCCGAATAACCGGGCGCCATGCACAGTGTGCTGTTTCATCACTTCAAACTCTTCATCCGTGAAACGGGCCGGCTTTTTCAGAATAAGATCGGAAATAGCGACTTTACCAACATCGTGCAGCATCGCGGCTAAGCGCAGGGAATCACGTTTGGAATCAATTTCTTTTTGGGGCAATCCTTTTTTACGGGCGTAGACTTCATAAATTTCGACGGTGTAAGCGGCAACCCGGTTAACGTGAGGACCGGTTTCTTTGGGATCGCGCAGCTCGGCCATACTGATCATCCGTTCGATAGTTGTACGGGTCATCTGGGCGCGTTCGATGGCGTTGGCCGCATAGAGGGCCAGATGCTGCACTACCGGCTCATCTTCTTCATGGAAGGCTATTATATTGCCTTCGTCATCCATGGCATTGATTAACTGCAGCACACCGATAATTTCACCACGGCTGTTTTTCATTGGGATAGTCAGCATGGACTGTGTATGATAACCGGCAATCTGATCGTAATGACTGTCGAAACTGAACGGCAGTCGTCCGGATATTTTATAGGCATCGGGAATGTTGAGCGTGTTGCCGTTATTAGCAACAAAACCGGCAATCGAGTTGTCATTAATCGGCATGGAAAAGGTTGTGTAGATCAGCTTCTTGTTGGGCGGCAGCTTTTTTTGCAGGGTATCGTTTTGGGCAAAACTGAAATTGAGCTGATCATCTTCTTTAATGTAAATGGATCCGGCGTCGGCATTGAGTAATGCTCTGGCCTGACTCAGCACCTTCTCCAGCAGCAGGTCCAGGTCGGCAATCTGACTGATATCGACGCCGAATTGAACGAGCCGCGATAATTTTTCCTTGCGATCCAGCATAACACAAATATTGTTGCTTTATTTTCAAGGTAACCTATAATTAATATGTCGTCAAATTTACATATAAATTTAACTTTATCTTTAAAGCGATTAATCCGTAATCAAAAATCTTTTTCCGGTCAGCAAATTTATTTTCGCGGCTATTGACAGTGTGTGATAATATTTTTATATTATACGACTTTGTTGAGCAATGACACTTATCCGGATTAATTTGGTAATCGCATCCCGACTTGTCGGGAAAGTTGCTCGATAAAAATAAAAAATATTTAAGGTCCGGTAGTTCAATTTGGTTAGAGCATCCCGACTTGTCGGGAAAGTTGCTCGATAAAAATAAAAAATATTTAAGGTCCGGTAGTTCAATTTGGTTAGAGCACCTGCCTGTCACGCAGGAAGTTGCGAGTTCGAGTCTCGTCCGGACCGCCTTAAGCCCTTGTTAATCAGTGTGTTAGCAAGGGCTTTTTTATTGCCAAGTATTCAAATAGTAAACATTTTCCTGCCGATATATCTGTAATTATTTACATTTAATGCTACTTTTGAATGATATCGAATTGAATCAAGTACCAGTTAATTGAATACAATCTTGTATTTAATGAACAAGCAGTTTATTTTAGCAAAGTCCGGACAGC
>CAYXRA010000169.1:0-10044 GCA_964467525.1 uncultured Calditrichaceae bacterium | reverse complement strand
AAATGGCGTTCCGCGCAGGCGGAATAAATCCCTGAACATATCGCCGCTGTTTTATTCTGCTGCGTATGATGTATAATACCCGCACAAAACGACATAGAACCAAAAAAATTAAGATCCACCACAAAAACGTGTTTCAAGTAAAGTGAACAAAGCGTGGCACATTTCTGAAAAAGGCAGGGATCATCACTTGCCATCCTTCATTGTTTACTGTAAATTCTGTTTACATACAATGGCAGTGACAAAGAATTAATTTCGCCTTTTTGGTCATTGCTGTCCAAAATAATGTGTAAAGCATGATAAAAATTATGTTTTTTAATAATTTACAGACTTCCAATTACAATTTTTAATTCCCATCCCGCCCAGGCGGGAGTGAGGCGTAATGCTGCATTTCAAGCAAATAAACGTTCTGATATATTATTTTGGACAAGTTATGATTTTCGGTAAATTTAAATTTTACATGTATTATCCCGGAGCGGATTGAATCCGTTGTTTTATGAAAAGATTAACCTACATTTTTTTTCTGACAATTGGCTTGATTGGAATAGTCTGCGGTCAGACGGAAACAATGTCCGATCTCAGGATGCTCGAAACAAGTCTAATTTCGGGACTCATTCCGGACATCGAAGATGGTTACGGAGTGACCTTCCGCGATTTGAACCAGGACGGTTATGCCGATATTTATCTGGTCTGCTTTCGTAATCTGAACCGCCTGCTGATTAACAACGGCGGGATAATTCCCTTTGTCGACCGCAGTACGGTTTCCGGTCTGGGCGGCAATCTGATGCCCAGGGGCAGGAAAAATCTGGAACTGGGCAGTTGTGCGGCAGATTATGATAATGACGGAAAACCGGATATTTTTTTAGCTGGTTGGGGTAAAACGTTTAAACTGTTTCGCAATGACGGCGCGGTAAATTTTTCCGATGTCACGGAGAATCTGAATTTACAGGGCGCTGTGGACGCCAATCAGGGATTGTGGTTCGATGCCAATAATGACGGATATCTCGACTTATATATTACCGATGAACATAAAACCAATCGTTTTCTGATTAATCAAAAGAACGGAACTTTTCGCGAGGTACTCTGGACCAACGCGTTCATAGACACGGCAACCAGCCAGGGCGGCTGCAGCGGCGATTTTGACGGTGACGGTGATATTGACATTTATATTGCCAACTGGAATGCACCGGACTACCTGTTGCTCAATGACGGAAAGGGACAGTTTACACCCGCGAAACTTTTGTTGCCCACGTTGACAGAAAACTACAGAACCAACAGCGCGGTCTGCGCTGATATCAATAATGATGGTGCTCTTGATTTGATTGTGATGACCATGGAAGGCAGGATATTTTTGTATCGCAATCAAACCCGAAACGGACTGTTGCAATTCTCAACCGAGCAAAACCTGCCCTTTGCCCGGGTGGGCTATCCGGTTTACGGGGCCCTGCTGGAAGATTTTGATCAGGATGGCTGGACGGACTGTTTTTTTACCGTGCGCGGCGCACCGAACCGTTTGTATTTGAATGACGGCAGGGGCGGATTCTTATCAACTTACAGCTCCGACGGTCGCGATGCCTACAGCACCGGGGCTTCTGCGGCCGACTTTGACAATGACGGCGATCTTGATATTTTTGTTTCCAACAAAGATGCGCTAAGCGCGGTTTATCTGAATCCCGTCAATAATGACCGCTACATCAAATTAAATTTAACGGGGGTTCGTTCCAATCGCGATGCCATCGGGAGTAAGGTCTATTTTTACAGCCATGGGGATTCGCTGCCAAAGCTCGTCGCCTATCGCGAAATAACCGTACAGTCGGGCTATCTTTCAACGAAAGCGCCGTTGGTGCACATCGGCGCCGGCCGCTACGATAAGCTGGATGTCAGGATTGTTTTTCCGTCCGGTAAAGAAGTGCAGCGGGAGGGGTTGATTGCCGGAAGAAACTATACGATCACGGAGTACGGCCCGGTAATATCATCGCTGTTTTTTGCAGTCAAAGCCGGGCGTTCACTGATCATCCGCGCCGCATTCTGGATCAATTTTGCGTTGCTGATTCTGTTCATTGCCCTGATTTACGGCTATATGAGATTCGGCCTGGCCCGTTATCAATGGCAGGCCGTAACCATCGCCAGTCAACTGATTATCTGGTTTATCATTTCCATTTCGCTTTTTATTTTTCTTCAGGAATTAGAAACGGGCAAAGTTCTGACTATTCTTAACGGATTATCATTGCTTGTCATTATTATGGGTATTGCCTACTCCGAGCATCAGCACGGATTGCGCCGGCGGCGGCGGCGCTTCCGGACGGTGATGCAATCGCTGAGCGACCAGATGATCAACATTCACAGCAACGAGCAACTGTTCAGCCAACTGACTGAAACCATCGGGCAGCACGAAGGCATCCATAAAACGATATTGCTGGTCAATCAGGATAACAAACTGAACATCGCCCGGCCGGCTGCAAAAAATATCCCCGGCATTTCACTGCCTGACGAATCCCTGCAAGCGATTCTGAAAGACAAAATACTGTATCAGGCTTCGGATGAAACGGTTAAAAATATCTTTAACAGATTTAAAGTCAATATCCTGATTCCGATCAGGCGCGAGGGTTCGCTGCTGGGTATGCTGGGCATCGATATGCCGGACAGCGGTTCCCCGGTGAACCAGGAAGACTTGCGGCTTATTCTGACCATTGCCAATCAAACCGCCGTGGCCATCGAGAACAACAACTATATCGAGGAAAGCGCCCGCCTGATTAAGCAGCTCACCGAAGCTCAGATACGGGAAGAATATTTAAAGCAGCTTGAAAAAACCAATAAGGCGCTCGATCAGAAAAATTCAGAACTGACGCGGCTGTTCAAGGAATTGCAGGAAAAAGAGGCTCAGCTCATTCACTCCGAAAAAATGGCCTCGCTCGGGCAGTTGGTGGCCGGTATTTCCCACGAGCTGAACAATCCGATCAGTTTTATTTATGCCAATACCCAGGCCCTGAAGGAATATATCGAAGAACTGGAAAAATTGTGGCAAGATACCAATATGCCCGAAACTGGCGACAAAAAGGAAACCTTTTTGAAGTTGACCGCGGAACTCAAATCAATCATCGCCGATAACATAAGCGGCAGCCGCAATGTGAAAGAGCTGGTGCTCAATCTGAAGAATTTTTCAAGACTCGATCAGGCGGACTGGAAAGAAGCCCGGCTCGTGGACGGCATCGAAAGCAGCCTGAAAATACTCAATCCGCAAGTTACCGCCGAAACGGAAATCGTAAAAGATTTCAGGGACGATCCGCCGCTTTTTTGCAATCACGGGCAGATGAACCAGGTTTTTATCAATCTGCTGTCCAATGCCTTCCAGGCCATCAACGGCCGCGGAAAAGTTACTATCCGTACATTTAATGAAGACGATTTTTTCAATGTCCAAATCGAAGATAGCGGGGAAGGGATCAGCAAAAAAAATCTGGCTAAAATTTTCGATCCTTTTTTTACCACCAAAGAGGTGAATAAAGGCAGCGGTCTCGGCCTGAGCATTTCCTATTCGATCGTGCAAAAACACGGCGGCAACCTGCTGGTGGAAAGTCAGCGCGGAAAAGGCAGTATTTTCACCGTGCAGCTCCCATTGAAGTCAGAAAATGAAACAAGTAAAACATAAACCGGATTGTTAAATGGAAAATGAAACACTCATAATTGTCGATGATCAGCATGAAATTCTGAACACCCTGCGCCGGATGTTCCAAAAAGATTACCGGGTGCTCACCGCATCCGACGGACGCGGGGGATTAGCGCAACTAAAAAAAGAAACGGCAGCGGTGATCCTGTCCGATCAGCGCATGCCCAACATGGACGGGGTGACCTTTCTGCGGGAATCGATGAAAATCCGGCCGAAGGCAATCCGCCTGCTGATCACCGGTTACGCTGATATTGACGCCACGATTGAGGCGGTGAATCAGGCCAAAATTTTTCAGTACATATCCAAACCCTTCGAGCCGGAAGATTTGCGGCAGGTGGTAAACAACGCCATGGAGCACTACCGGCTGGCCCGGCGCAATGAGACCCTGCGGGAAAAGTTGATCGAAGCCAATAAAAAATTAGCGGATGAAAAAGTCGAATTACAGAAACAGGTGGAAAAACAGCTTGATATCGGCAATCTGATCGGCAACAGTCCGGAGATGCTGCGTGTCCTTAAACTGGTGCGCAAAGTGGTTGATACGCCGACCACCGTACTGCTGCTGGGCGATACCGGCACAGGCAAGGAGCTGCTGGCCAAGATTATCCATTACAACAGCAACCGCAAGGACAACATGTTTGTCGTACAAAACTGCGGGGCGATTCCCGATACGCTGCTGCAAAGCGAGTTGTTCGGGCATGTTAAGGGCGCGTTTACCGGCGCGGTGAAAGATAAAAAAGGCTTGTTCGAGATCGCCGATCAGGGCAGTATTTTTCTCGATGAAATCGGCGATACCTCGCCGGCGCTGCAACTGGGACTGCTGCGCGTCCTGCAGGAAGGGGAAATAAAACCGGTCGGATCAAATATCACCAAAAAAGTCGATGTGCGGGTTATCGCCGCCACCAACCGCGATTTAAAAAAGGAAGTGGACGAAAAGCGTTTCCGGGAAGACCTCTACTATCGTCTGAGCGTTTTCCCGATTGTGCTGCCGCCGTTGACCAAACGGCGACAGGATATTCCCGATCTGGTACAGTTTTTTCTCGGCAAATATGCCCGGCGCATCGGCAAGCAGATAAAGGGGATTGCGCCGGAAACCATGCAGAAGCTGATCAATGCCGAATATCCGGGCAATATCCGCGAACTGGAAAACGAAATCGAACGCATGGTGACACTGGTTGATGATAAAGGCACCATTACGGAAGAGCTGCTTTCACCGCGCTTCCGGGAAGAAGCGCAGCGCAAACCGGATATTGATATTGATGCGCATAATTTAAAAGAAGCGATCGCCCGCCTGGAAAAACGGATGATCCGGCAGGCCCTGCAGGAACATGGCGGGAATATTTTACGCTCGGCTGAAAGCCTCGGCATCAGCCGGGTCGGCCTGCACAAGATGCTGAACCGCCACCGGATCGACGCCGATCAGTTTAAAAAGAACCGGAAACTCAGGGAAAAGGAAATATCGGGAGAATAAGGGAATTGATAAGTAAGGCTTTTAATAAGGAGGTTTTTGTTTTCGGACAAATAATTGAGCCAAATCAAACCCCACCCCAGCCCCCCTTCCTCCACGCCTGGGGAAAGGGAAGGGGGCGGGGCGTAACTTGCTCAAACAAAACTTTCACGATTTATCATGATTAGGATTTTATACAATGATTGAGATTGCCATACCCGGCTACAAGGAACTGAAACTCAAATATCTGGTGATGGATTATAACGGTACGCTGGCCTGCGACGGAAAACTGATCGACGGCGTGTCCGCCTATCTGAAAAAACTTGCCGCCCGCCTGGAACTGCATGTGGTCACCGCCGATACATTTGGCCAGGTGCGCGGGGAAATCGCAGACCTGCCCTGCAAACTAAAAATTTTACCGCCGGAAGAACAGTCCGAAGCCAAACGGGATTATGTGCATGCGCTGGGTTTTAACCGCTCGGTCTGCATCGGCAACGGGCGCAACGACCGTCTGATGCTGGAAAGGGCGGCGCTGAGTTTTGCCGTGATTCAGGAAGAAGGGGCGGCCGGCGAGACGGTGCGGGCAGCAAGCATTGTCGTGCCCGATATCATCAGAGCCTTCGAGATTTTGCTGGAACCGCTGCGCTTAAAGGCTACTTTGCGGAGTTAGCGGTATTTAGATGAAGCCGGGCTGGTGAGGTGTTACTTGTTGCTGGTAGCTGGTGACTGGTGGCCTGGTGGCTTGGTTGCTGGTGACTGGTGGCCTGGTGATTTGCGACTACCAGTAACTCCGACAAATCAGAAGCTACGCTGCGCTCCGACCAGCAACAAGACCTGTTTCAATCCTACATTAGTGCGATTTAAACTTCTTGAAGGACGCAAAGGCATGCATCATCGCGCGAATTTCAATCCTACATTAGTGCGATTTAAACCGGATAGTTTGTTTCTGATTGCCAATGCCGCTTTTGAATTTCAATCCTACATTAGTGCGATTTAAACCGATGTCCGGTAAAATGGAACAGGTCAGCAATGCCTTATTTCAATCCTACATTAGTGCGATTTAAACTAGAGAAACAGATTAACTCAATTGTGTCCGATGTCAAAAATTTCAATCCTACATTAGTGCGATTTAAACTGGGCGGTGAAGCGAAAGATGGGCGCGTTCACCACCATTTCAATCCTACATTAGTGCGATTTAAACGCTATTTGTTCATCCATGACGAAGTCGCGTATGACAATTTCAATCCTACATTAGTGCGATTTAAACCCATATCACCGCCAGTTATTGCCGGATCAATTTCTTCATTTCAATCCTACATTAGTGCGATTTAAACAGAATTGCTCGTTATATTACTAATCTGGGATCTAATATTTCAATCCTACATTAGTGCGATTTAAACCGCCGGTATCTTAACACTTTTACGCCGGTACCAAAAATTTCAATCCTACATTAGTGCGATTTAAACCGCGTCCGGTCTTGGCGTCACATCCTCAGCTTATGACATTTCAATCCTACATTAGTGCGATTTAAACCGACTCTTCTGCTTCCGCAACGTCCAACAACATCGCAATTTCAATCCTACATTAGTGCGATTTAAACAATATTCTTCAAATTTTGTTGGCGCGAATAAAGTCGTATTTCAATCCTACATTAGTGCGATTTAAACTGCTGTTGTAATATGCGACAGAGCTATACATTATACTAATTTCAATCCTACATTAGTGCGATTTAAACGCCTTCGACGTCATGGACCGCTTTCAAAACGAACTGATTTCAATCCTACATTAGTGCGATTTAAACCTCTGTCATTGATTGTTTGTAGGTTTTTGATCTGATATTTCAATCCTACATTAGTGCGATTTAAACGAATCCGCAAAGGTCACTGAAGCGGTTGACCTGCTTCAATTTCAATCCTACATTAGTGCGATTTAAACTATGATACGTGACCATGAACGCTTGCGCCCATGGACAATTTCAATCCTACATTAGTGCGATTTAAACATAGCTTGACTTGACAAGCTAACTTGTTATTTTTTAATTTCAATCCTACATTAGTGCGATTTAAACTTTGTCGTACCAGGTACGCGAAAATAGCTTGACTTGACATTTCAATCCTACATTAGTGCGATTTAAACGACCGGTATATTGTTCAAATAGCTGTTTCTTCTTATCATTTCAATCCTACATTAGTGCGATTTAAACTATAAAAGTTTCGGCATTGGTTTTGGTTATCGTTTCATTTCAATCCTACATTAGTGCGATTTAAACCTTCACGTAAAACCTTATGCTGTACTTTTTGACGTAATTTCAATCCTACATTAGTGCGATTTAAACTTTTATTAGCTGGAACAAGATTCATAATTTCATCAAATGATTTCAATCCTACATTAGTGCGATTTAAACGAAGTAATGTCGTAGTACAACCTTTGCAATAAGTCGTGATTTCAATCCTACATTAGTGCGATTTAAACGACCGGTATATTGTTCAAATAGCTGTTTCTTCTTATCATTTCAATCCTACATTAGTGCGATTTAAACTATAAAAGTTTCGGCATTGGTTTTGGTTATCGTTTCATTTCAATCCTACATTAGTGCGATTTAAACCTTCACGTAAAACCTTATGCTGTACTTTTTGACGTAATTTCAATCCTACATTAGTGCGATTTAAACTTTTATTAGCTGGAACAAGATTCATAATTTCATCAAATGATTTCAATCCTACATTAGTGCGATTTAAACGAAGTAATGTCGTAGTACAACCTTTGCAATAAGTCGTGATTTCAATCCTACATTAGTGCGATTTAAACACTGAAAGAAATAGCAGCGTCTTTATCTGCTTTTCATTTCAATCCTACATTAGTGCGATTTAAACAGCCGACAACGCTCGCGGCACACAACAGAAATGCCCATTTCAATCCTACATTAGTGCGATTTAAACATTTCTTTAATTGGCCATCTTTGTTGAAGTATTTCATTTCAATCCTACATTAGTGCGATTTAAACAAAAACGCGTAAATTGTATTCTATCCTGCCTTGCAAGGATTTCAATCCTACATTAGTGCGATTTAAACTGCGATCAAAAATACAGGCGGTACTCAAGAAATCCTCCATTTCAATCCTACATTAGTGCGATTTAAACTTAGCACATTTCCAAGTTCTACCCCTTCGGGGTAGCAATTTCAATCCTACATTAGTGCGATTTAAACAGTTTAGCGGGACGACAATCGGTGGCGGCAATGACGATTTCAATCCTACATTAGTGCGATTTAAACAATATACTACAACCATGCTTATCTTATTGTTTTTTATATTTCAATCCTACATTAGTGCGATTTAAACAAAGAGCCGAAAGAGGGAAAGAAGATAGACAAGGCGGATTTCAATCCTACATTAGTGCGATTTAAACGGTTGCCGTTCGCGGGATCGTATTCACACGATGATAATTTCAATCCTACATTAGTGCGATTTAAACAGGGTGCAGGTTTCAAGACCTGAGCGGGTGCTAACTAATTTCAATCCTACATTAGTGCGATTTAAACAAACGTGCTAATGGAATAGCGTCGCGTGGGTGGAGGGATTTCAATCCTACATTAGTGCGATTTAAACATTGTCACCGCCGTTTGGAAGGGAATTAACTACGCGATTTCAATCCTACATTAGTGCGATTTAAACCGACGAATTATGGGAAGATCACTGATGAAGGTTTGTAATTTCAATCCTACATTAGTGCGATTTAAACCCCAGAGAAACCAACACGTATTTGCTATGATGAAGAATTTCAATCCTACATTAGTGCGATTTAAACGTAGCGCAGTTCACATGAATATAGAGCACGAAAACAGATTTCAATCCTACATTAGTGCGATTTAAACCGGTTTGAAAAACCTTGTTATACACTTACCGAGGAGGATTTCAATCCTACATTAGTGCGATTTAAACAAAAAGCGCATTACCGTATATTTCAAGATGAAAAACTGATTTCAATCCTACATTAGTGCGATTTAAACTGTGATCTCCTTTTGAGTGATGCCACCAGTTACAGGCATTTCAATCCTACATTAGTGCGATTTAAACTCAGATGGAATTTGCCAATTTGAACGATAAGTTTTATTTCAATCCTACATTAGTGCGATTTAAACCTGTGATGCAGGGAAGCACACAGGCGCGCGCGGTGAGATTTCAATCCTACATTAGTGCGATTTAAACCGTGTTGGCTTTTCCATCTTACCGCCCTTCGAGTAGAATTTCAATCCTACATTAGTGCGATTTAAACTACCCTGACTTATGACATTCTACGACCCTTAACCACATTTCAATCCTACATTAGTGCGATTTAAACAGTTTAGCGGGACGACAATCGGTGGCGGCAATGACGATTTCAATCCTACATTAGTGCGATTTAAACACTCAACTAATCGCTGTCCTATTCCGCTACGAACCATATTTCAATCCTACATTAGTGCGATTTAAACGGATTTTTACCAAATACGTCTTGCCGGATGTCGTTATTTCAATCCTACATTAGTGCGATTTAAACAGTTTATAGCCCAAACCCTTTAACATGCTGTAATACATTTCAATCCTACATTAGTGCGATTTAAACTTGGCGAATGAGTCCCAACGCTGCCCCAAGCGCAAGTATTTCAATCCTACATTAGTGCGATTTAAACAATGCCCCTCATGCCGAATCAATTCCGCCATGTCGTATTTCAATCCTACATTAGTGCGATTTAAACAGGCCACGATAGAGCCGAACTTGGAACGCTGTGCTTGCATTTCAATCCTACATTAGTGCGATTTAAACCCTGAATCTTGTGATGGACACTGGAGAACATGCGGTCATTTCAATCCTACATTAGTGCGATTTAAACTGGCAAAGCTGGATTCGGGTATCCTCGGCATAAGCAATTTCAATCCTACATTAGTGCGATTTAAACT
>CAYXRA010000168.1:0-10065 GCA_964467525.1 uncultured Calditrichaceae bacterium | reverse complement strand
TGTAGCGGATACAATCAATTAAATTGCCGCCGCATTATTTTGACTTGACTAAAAATTTTTTAAATTAGAATCGTTTATCAAGTATACCTTAAAAACACGGAGAAAATGATGCGCCTGGCCTTGATACTTATTCTTGTTATCCATGGTTTGATTCATTTACTGGGTTTCGTAAAAGCATTTAACCTGGCACAGGTCGATGCCTTAACCAAACATATTTCAAAACCATTCGGTGTCATTTGGTTGCTCACGGCGGTTTTATTCATGGTTACGGCAGTCCTATTTTTTCTCGACCGCGATTGGTGGTGGGCGATCGGTGCGGTTGCGGTGATTATTTCGCAACTGCTCATCATCCTCTACTGGAGCGACGCGAAGTTCGGAACGATTGCCAATCTGATCATCATCATACCTATCATCATTGCCTTTGCCGGCAATCTGCCGGGCAGTTACAAAAACCGCTTTAAAGCTGCCGTTGAAAATGGCTTACAGCGAACTGAAAAAAAGGATCTTTTATCACAGCAGGATATTGACCACCTCCCGGAACCGGTGCAGAAATATCTCATTTACTGCGGCGCTCCCGGCAAGGAAAAAGTACAAAATTTCAGAGTGGTATTTGATGGCCAATTCAAGCCCAACGCGGATTCCGATTTCACCGATTTTCAGGCGGTGCAGTACAATTTTTATGATCAACCAACCAGAGCCTATTACATGAAACTGAAAATGTTCGGTCTGCCGCTGGAAGGACTGCATATTTATTCGGGTCCTACTGCAACCATGCAGATTAAGATCGCCTCGCTGTTCGAGGTTGTGAACGCCCGCGGTCCAGAAATGAATGAAGGTGAAACCGTGACCATGTTCAATGATATGTGCTTTCTGGCGCCATCGACACTGATCGATAAGAACATTGAATGGAAAATCATTGATTCCCTTACGGTTGAAGCTCAATTCACCAATCAGGATAACACAATAACGGCAATACTCTATTTTAGTGAAAAAGGAGAACTGGTCAATTTTGCGTCCGACGATCGTTATGCATCAACGGATGGCAAAACCTATCATCAATATAAATGGACAACGCCGATTTCAAACTACAAGGAATTCCACGGCCGAAAAATAGCTTCTTATGGCGAGGCAATCTGGCACAAACCGGATGGACCCTATTGTTACGGAAAATTCAATGTGAAAGATATCCAATATAATTGTACGGCATTTGATCCCAAGCTGGCGCCCTGCGATTGAGCAATCCGTGAATTCTTTTGCAGCATATAAAACTGATACAACGAAAAATCTTTTATGCCGCTAACTCATTGCCGCAACCGCAATGTGCTTTCCGGTCCCGGCACTTCTAATTCATTATAAAATTCAATCCGGTCGATCAGCTCGCCGGGAATCCAGTAAAGCAGCACCAGTCCGGTTGCATCGAACCAGTAAGCGGCAATGACTGAAAATATCAACAGACTGATACGGACAACCGTCTGCGGCAGGGGCTGAAATGCGGCTTTCAATTTGCGATAAAAATACAAATGCAAACGGAAGGCAGAAATGACCGCAAACAGGAGCAGCCATCCCTGCAAAATCGTAAGCAAATTCAGGGCAATAAATAGCGCCTGGGCACTGTGGATTTTAAACGGCCAGCGATACGTGGCCGGCAGGTAAAGCATATCCATACTGAAGAGTAACAGGATGCCGGTGAGGAGCAGCGGAAAATTCGGTAAATCAATCAGCCAAAAATCACAGATTACCCCTATGAAAAAGAGAGTGAACAACAAAATTTCCCGGCTTAACCAGGAATTCTTCAGATTCAGCAGCGCGCGCCAGGCGCGGGATTTTTGTCCGGGATGAAACATGCTGAGGGCAGCGGCCACGAATCCGCTCCCGGCGAAAATCGATTGATGCAATGCAGCGGCCGTACTTAAAAGGCCGGAAGCAAATACACCAACCATCCCCGCGGAAATCAGCGTGAACAGCAACAGCGGCCATTCTTTCATAGCGGAAATTTTCGCATCACCGGCGGGGATTTTATCCGGCGTTTTCTGACCTTCGAACAGCGACTGATCCATCTCTGGTCCGCCTTGCTTTCCGGACGGCACTATTTTTAAACGGGCCCCGGCATCGACCGGAACAGGATTATTTTCCATCGATTCGTCCCGACCGAATGCCCGCCTTTCAACTGTCAGCGCAGCGGTAGGACAAAGCTGCGCGCAGGCCGGCGTCTGATCTGCCTCCAAACGATGATTGCAAAAGGTGCATTTTTCGATCAGTCCGCTTTCCGGCTTATACTTAGGTGCATCGTAGGGACAGGTCCAGGTGCAGTATTTGCAGCCCAGACATTTTTCCGGCTGATGAATCACCGCCCCTGTTTCCGGATCGCGGCTGAAGGCCAGCGCCGGACAACCTTCCATACAGGGCGCATCGTCACAATGATTGCAGGCAATGGACAAATAGTAGACCGGCAGCGTTGGCCGGTGACCGCTATTAGATTGGTACACATTGCGCCAGCGTTCGCCGGGCTGAAAACCGTTTTCATTCATGCAGGCCACAACGCAGGCGCCGCAGCCCACGCATTTATTCTCATCAAATATAAAAATATGTTTTTCCATCTGTTTAAAATCCCCACCCCTGCGCCCCTCCCCACATCGTGGGGAGGGGATGAGGGAGGGGCCTCTTCCGCTTTTATTTAATCATGCCCTTTTGTGTTTAATCATGAATGTTTCATCAATCATCAACTTTTTCAAAATCGATTAGATTATCATGAAAAGCAGCGCCGTAGCCCATGTCCGTTTCGCGTCCTTCGGACAGGGCATTGGGACAGGCGCCCTCCTGATGCCAGTAGCCGTTGAAAATCACCACGCTGCCGGGACGCAGACTGGCGTCCGTTCTGACTCTGATATGCAGCGAACCACGATCGTTAAATACGCGTATATGATCGCCGTCTCTGATATTTTTACTTTGCGCGTCGCCTGAATTGACCGTGGCATAGGGTTCGGGATCGAGCGCCCGGATGCTCTGCAGATTACCGAACTGGGAATGAATGCGGTTTTTGGTATTCGGCGACAGCAGGTGAAAGGGATATTGCACCGCGCCGTTTCGCCAGCCTTCTTTCAGCGGAACATACTGTGGCAGCGGATCGACGCCCCACTGCGTCTTTGCCCGTTCGGAATACAATTCGATTTTGCCGGAGGGCGTATTAAATTTTAGATCAGAAAAAGCTATCTTTTGCAATCCAGGCGCCAGCACCGGTTGGAATTTAAGTTTCTCAAGACTGATTTCAGGGAATTTTTCCAAATGCCTTTCCAGCCATTTTTCAATCGCCGCATCGGATGGAAACGGGATATTTTCTGCAATGCCGGATTCGGAAAATTTCAGCCGTTGGGCCAGCCAATAATAGATTTCCGTCTCGGGTTTCACTGCGCCCGGCGGATCGATCACTTTTTGGCGCATCTGCACGTAGGGATTCCAGTAGGATGAAATGATGTCGGACTGCTCGAACATACTCTTGGCCGGTAAAACAATATCGGCCTCGCGCGCCGTATCGGTCATGAACTGTTCCACCACCACCCGGAAATCCAGTTTACGAAAAGCCTGCCGCACCAGGCCGCTGCGCGGATTCTGGCTGAGGGGATTGCCCCGTTCCACCCAGGCCATCCTGAGCGGCGGATCGTCCTGTTCCAACATCGCTGCGCCCAGACGGGTGGTCGAAATACTGCGCCGGAAAAGCGGGTCCGGTTTTTCTTCCGGATAATAGCTGAGCGGCTCCTTTAGATCGCTGAAAATATCGCCCTGCAGGTCGGCGTAATGCCAGCCTGACCCGGGCTTGCCGATGTTGCCGGTAATCACCGGCAGGGAGAGCAGACAGCGAATGGTCTGTCCACCATTGGAATAACGCTGCATCCCGTATCCCGGCAGCAGGGTCATCGGTTTGACGGTGCCGATCAGTTCAGCCAGTTTGCGGATGAATTTCAGCGATACCCCGCAGGTGTCGGCAGCATGATTTAAATCAATCGCCACTGCCTGTTTTTCAAAAGCTTCGAAGCCTGACACATGGTGATCGATGAAATCACGGTCAATCATTTCGTTTTCAATCAGTAGTCCGGCGATGGTCAGGGCCAGCAGACCGTCTGTACCGGGCCGCGGCTGCACCAGCAGATCGGCGCGTTCGGCGGACACCGTGCGCCGGGGATCGATCACCACCAGTTTGGCCCCGCGGGCCTGGGCTTTTTCGATGGGAATCATTTCCTGGATATTAGTCTCGGCGGGATTTTTACCCCAGAGCAAAATCAGCCGGGTATTTTCCAAATCCCAGGGAACGTTGTGCTTGATTTCGCCCAGAGTCAGCCGGGTCGCTTCCAGTCCGGCCGGCCAGCACAGATTCCCGTAAACCGTCGTCGCCCCGCCGAACATGCGCCAGAAATGAACGCCCACCCCATTCAGCAATCCCGAAGTGCCGCTGGCAAAATAGTACAAAATGCTCTGCGCCCCGAAAGCGGATTTGTAATATTTCAGACGGTCGGCAATTTCCATGAACGCTTCATCCCAACTGATCCGTTCAAATGATCCGTTAACTTTGCGCCGCGGATACAACAGACGGTCCGGGGCATAGACGCGGTCCAGGTAGCTGAGTCCTTTTAAGCAGGGACCTTCCGGGGTGGCGCGGTTGAGCGGCTGGGGATCAATGCGGACAATTCGTCCATCTTCGACGCCCACCTTAAACGAGCAGGTGCTGTAACAATTTCTGGGACAGGCGGTGTTGTAAAACTGCATTTTATCTCATTCCATTGATTACTGTTAATGCAGCCTCCGCAGAACCGGACTCTCGCTGAGATCTTCGGAGGTGATATTGGCGGATTTCTTTTCATCGACCAGCTCGATGTCCGCAGCTTTATAACACAATTGAATCAGCTTGCTGCACCACAGACGATTTTTTTCGAAGGACAGCAGCGGCTTTTTTAATCCGAAAATGCGGGTGGGCACATTGGTCCACAATCCGGCGTGATCGAGCTTTTTCCCCTGCAGTTTGAGGGCATGGTTCAAGATGGCATCACGTTGTGCTTCTGTGATTTCAACGGATCCGTAAATCCGGTAGCGGTCCGGTTTATGAATTTTGCGGGGCAGATTATCGACCTTCACGCCATAGCGGGCGGTGACATGAATGATTTTATTATCCCCGAGATAGAGCATGCTGTGTACAAATTTAGCGCGCAGGAGCAGCCGGTAAATGAGCGCATTTGGCGAGAGTTGCAGCGTTTTGGGGCTGGCTAAAATGACGTCGCCCCGCCTGAGCTGACGGACCAGTCTGCGCCGCCGGTAACGCCCCGACACGCTGAAGAGTCCGTGCACGAGCGAACCGAATCCGAAGGCCGCCGCATTTTTAACGCCCCCGAAGATACGTTTGAGAACTGATGTTTTTCTTTTGAACGGATTGCGCATTTTGACGTCCTTTTTTGCTGCCGTATAAGTTAGGTCATACTACGTTTAAAGGCAAACCGCGGGCGGAACCCCCGCCCCGTTAAATAAAGTCGATAAAACCCGTCTTCCGGTTGGTGTGGAAAATTTTTCAAAAATCTTCAAGTCAAAGAAATTATAGTAAATTTCGCTGCGTTTTATATAAAGTACCGGATCAATAATTAACCAACCTGCATCCGGGACCCCGTGGTGGTAACACACTTTAATACTAACCTTTGGGGGGAATAATGAAATCAACGAACCGTTCCGCAAGTATCGTATTTTTACTTGCTATATTTATGCTGACCGCTGCGCTCAGCGCTCAGGATAATATGGGCAACGTGCTGGTGATAACCACGCAGAAGCTCGCTTTTCCGGATAAGGGATCCATGGCTGAATTCGATTCCCTGAATCAGCTTTACACGGAAAAAGTAATTAAGAAAAACAACCTGATTTTGAGCCACCGCACGGTGCGCCATCTTTGGGGCAGCGACAGCCGTGATTTTCTGATCATTTATGAATTGAAAAGCATGGCCGACCTGCAAAAGGCCAACGCCCGCAACAACGAACTGTTTGAGCAGGCCTGGCCCGATGAAAAAGAACGCAAGGCCATGAACGATATGATGAATAAATATTTCACCGGCATGCACGCTGACGAAGTTTACCAGGAGCTGAAGGGCGGCAGGAAGTAAAGCAAGAATAAACGTCTCGCACCACCACACGGAAAAAATAAAAGCCGGCTGCATCAACTGATACAGCCGGCTTTATTAGTTTATATAATTCCGACGGTATTGATTATTTGGCAGCCCGGAAGCTGATCAGCCGGCGCTGCTTCTCATCCCACAGGTTCAATCCTATCGACTTTAAGCTTTTGCGCAGGGTCAGGGGCTGTTCAACCTGCAGAGTTTCGATTGAATCATTGCATTTTTGCAGGTTGTAGTTAGGAATTTTGGGCCTGAGATGATGGATATGATGCAGACCGATATTGCCGGTTATCCATTGCAGAATCCGCGGCAGTTTATAATGCGAGCTGCCCTGCAGGGCCGATGCTGTAAAAGTCCAGTTTTCATTACGCGACCAGTAAACATCTTCATACTGATGTTGTATGTAAAATAACCAAATTCCAACAGCGCCGCCGACAAATAATACGGGCGCCTGAATCAGCAGATAGGTTTTGAAACCGATGGTCAGACCAAAGGCCACAATGATGAGCAAAAGTGCCAAATTTGTAAAAATGACACTGCTGAATTCTTTTTTACCGGCGCCGGTTTCCGGTACCCTCATATAATACAGGAAGAGCACCAGCGGCCCGATACCGAACATAATGAGCGGATTGCGGAAAATACGATAAACCAGCCGTTTGAGTGGCGGTGATTGTTTATACTCCGCAACCGTCATCGTCCAGACATCGCCCACGCCGCGCCGGTCCAAATCACCTGCAGTGGCATGATGTTTATTATGAGCGCTGCGCCATTGATCATAAGGGGTGAATGTTAAAATACCGGTTATATAGCCGACAATGCGGTTGGCCCGCGGCGATTTAAAAAATGAGCCGTGACAGCAATCATGAAAAATAATAAAAACACGCACCATGAACAGGCCGGCCGCTATTGCCGTAAGTAAAACCCAGCCATAGGCGACACCCTGCTGCATCATAAAAATCATTCCCGCCCACAGCAGTACATAAGGGACAATGGTATTGACCATTTGCCACAGTGATTTGCGAAGATCGGAACGCATAAATTTTACAATCTCGCTGCTCCAGTCGGCCTTATTTGACCGGACTGTATTTATTTTATTGGTTTGAACTGACATCGCTTCTCCTGTTCTTTTCACCTGGTATAATTAGTTTTATAGCTTTAACGAAAAAAAACAGGAAATTTCCCATCAGTTATGTAAAAGTAATGTAAAAGTGGATTGCAATTGTTACCGGACGTGCGGCAGGAGGTAACCTACGCAGGCGTAAGAATATTATTTGTTTGATTTATTTTTGAAGACGTCTTACCAAATGCGTTTTATTCCGTAAAGATCGAATGTTTTGTCCGTGCCTAAAATTAAAAGATTATCTTCCAGTGCTTGTGATATGATTAGTCGATCAAAGGGATCTCTGTGATGAAATGGTAATTGCTCAACGCGGAGTACGTGCGGTCGTTTAATTTCTAAAATCTCTATATTATTTCCGGTAACGTGTTCTGAAATAAATGCTTCAAGGGATTGTTCGAGTGATATTTTTTCCAGACTTGATTTGATGGCCAATTCCCAGATACTGCCCATGCTCAAAAAAATTTCGTTTTCCCCGTCAAAGTAGATTTGCTTGACCTTTTTAGTGAGCTTCGGATTTTCAGTGATTAGCCATAAAAGGGCATGGGTATCAAGTAAGTATCTCACTGCATATATTCCTGAAAATCATCCTGAGGCGCATCGAAATCTTTACTGACGCTGATCTTCCCCTTTGCGCTGCCCAATTTTCGTTTTGGTTTTTCCCCCCGGATTAACACCAATTTTACCAAAGGTTTATTGCCTTTAGCAATGACCACTTCTTCTCCGTTGACAACTTTTTTTATCAATTTTGAAAGATTAGTCTTTGCTTCATGAATATTTACCTGATGCATTGCGATCACCTGTTAGTCATATTTTTAGCTAATTTAGTAATTATTAGTGATAAAGCAAATAATTGTAAATTAAAAACAAGAAAATTGTTAACATGGCCTTTGCTACATTTAGTAGAAACCAGGTACTCAGACAGGTGCCAGGAGACCTTGCCAACTGTTGAATTTCCCTGAATTTTATTCAAACCATCAATGATTATATTAAGGTCCTCAGGCTCGACATAACCGATATAATCACCGGTTATTTTACGAAGAATGTTCCAATTTAATTACCGATTCAGGGCGTATCCGTGTTCACGGGTTTTAGACCGCCCTTCGATCGCCACCAGCCGGTAAACGGCGGCCACGGCTAAATATGGCCCGCCGATTTCAACAGGTAAACTGAATTGTGTGATAAGCGAAAGCGTAATAGGCACTCCCGGGTGTCATTACCCCTCAACCGCTATCGATGTTAAAAGAATCGAACAAATAACGATATGTGCTGAAGTTTGTATTTTTAAGTAACCGGAAGTCCGTATTTTATAAATGGTCTCTCAATGGATCAGACTCCAATAAAAACCAATATTTTGGGGAATGCGGTCATATCTATCTAAAATTGCTCGCTAAGGATTACTGGATTATTAGAATGATGGATTGCGGTTATGAAATTACAAAAACCGGGGATGTATTGCTTGATTATAGGCATATTGGATTTTTTGTTTGATGGAAAAGATTTGTAAAAAGCGGAAAAATTGAATTTGGAACTTCACTTCATCAACCCTTCTCTCTCGCTGATCTCTGACTTCTGACCGCTGAGTTCTGCCTATAAGGACTGTTTTGATTGAAATCAAAGCTTGTTTAATACATTTTTACCAAAAGTCAGCCAGGTAAGCGCATACATCTTTGTACTTTGGCAGATATTGTTTAACTTAGATTATGGAAACAAAACTCAAGCTGTTCTTCGGCGTGTTCATCGCTTCCTGGAGCTCGATCATTATTCGCTGGATCGGTCCGGTTGATCCGCTGATTATCAGTTTTTACCGCTTGTTTTTCAGCTCGCTGCTTTTGCTGCCCTTCATCCGCAGTGAAATCCCGCTGATGCCCCGCAAACTAAAACATAACGCGCTCTACGTGCTGCTGGCCGGACTCTTTCTGGCCCTGCATTTTTACAGTTGGATCACCTCCCTGCAACTGACCACCGTCGGCAATTCCATTTTTCTGGAAAGCACCCATCCCATTTTTGGTCTGCTGCTCTCGATGATCTTTTTGAAGGAACGCGCTTCCAAATCGCTGATCCCGGCTTTTATTCTGGGAATACTGGGCATGTACCTAACTGTTTCCGGCGATGTGGATCAGAGCAGCGGCGCACTTTTGGGCGACCTGCTGGCCCTGGGCGCGGCGCTGTTTCTGGCCGCTTATTTACTGATTGCCCGCATGCTGACCCAAAAAATGACCCTGCTGCCCTACCTGTTCTTCGTGTACAGCGCCGCGGCCCTCTTTATCCTGATCCTGATTCTGGTAAAGGGATTGAATTTCTGGCATCTATCGCTGGCAAGCTGGATGCTGCTTCTGCTGCTGGCCGCCGGACCGAATCTGATTGGTCACTCTCTGCTGAACTGGGCCTCCCGCCGGATGCCGGTTTTTAAGGTGAACATGGCCCTGCTGTCCGAGTCCGTGCTGGCTACCTTCTATGCGGCCGTTTTACTTAACGAAATCCCCGAAACATCCTTTTACTTCGGCGCCGCTTGTATATTAGCCTCAATGGTTCTGGTCTTCGTTACAAGGGAGAAAGGATTGCATTGATGAATCACTGAATAAACGGAAGAAAGAAAGATTGGAAGGATGGAAGCCTGGAAGATTGGAAAGTTGCAAGGTTGGAATGATTGAGTATTTGAATAATTGTAAATTATTTTGGGGTCTATGTCGTTTTGTGTGGGTAAACCCGGGAGCGACTTCCGAATGCCGTGGTTGGCGGGGTAATGGGTTTGTCTATTCGATGTTTCTCTGTTTCGATACCGATTCCGATAGCGACCCCGAT
>CAYXRA010000167.1:0-10153 GCA_964467525.1 uncultured Calditrichaceae bacterium | reverse complement strand
CGTCGCCGGCGCGGGCGGTAAAAGATGTCAGTTCTACCGGCAGGGACTGATCGCCCGTGCCGCCGGCGGTCCAGCGGGAAAAAGCAGCGATGGAAGCCAGGGTAATGGTATTGCTTTCCGCATCCACGGTGCCTCCGGCTTCAACCCAGTTAGTGCCTGCATCTTCGGAACGATAAAGAACCAGGTCGGATTCCGTTCGGCCATTAAGTTCGGAATCATCGTAATGAAAAACCAGTGTGGCGTTTAACCCGCTATTGTTGGTTGGCGTTATATCATAATAGCGCAGAATGCTTTCGTTGCCGCTGCCGGTTTGTACAGCGTGTCCGCGGGAAATCACTGTGCTGCCCAAATCAGCGGATGTGGTGATCTCGGCGCCCAGCCCGGCTACGTTTTCATCGATATTACTGAGGGATCGGGTCGTGTAAATTGACCCGCTGCCCAAAACCCTTCCGCCTGTTTCCGCAAGCATCGCATCCGCATCCAAAACCACATTATGTCCGTTCAGATCCATGTTGCCTGTGCTTAATGTCAGCGTACCGCCAACTGAAGCGTCGCAGCCCATCAATAGCCCGTTGGAATTGGATAAAGCAACATTTTCGAAGATTAGGGAATTGCCACTGATCTGCTGTTGCGCGCTGCCGCTGAATGTAACCGTTCCTGTTGTGGACACCGGATTACCAGCAGTATTATTGTTTACCAGATTTCCCTTTAAATCGATCACACCTTCGCCGGATGCCGCGCCGCTGCCCTGCGAAGTATAATTTCCGTTAACCACCAGGTAGGTTCCGCTGGAAACAAAAATACGCGCCGAATTATTAACAAGTTCGCTAAAGGCTTTGTCACTTACATTTAAAACCAGTATCAGCATGAAGATGAATTTAAATTTCGTTTTCATTGCCAACCTCTTATTTTTTTAGAAGTTCATTTACCATTTGCTTCAGCTCATCTATCTGTTTTTGTTGCTCCTGGATGGCTTTGGTAAGTACAGGGACAAGATTTCCATAAGAAAGACCAAGCGTTTCGCCTTTTTCAATATCGCCTTCGGTGCCGCTTACCACTTCGGGCACTATTTTCTGAACTTCTTGTGCAAGAAAACCAACTTGTGCTTCTCCACCTTTACGCATAGTATAATTTACCGGGCGTAGTTGCATTACAGTTTGTAAACCATACGATGTATTTATGATATTTGTTTTCAACCTGGCATCTGATGCATTTGTCCATGCCCCACCAGTAGTCACATAAGCCCCGGAAGCCATGTGAAGAGGGTGAGCGGTTGTTGTTGTCCCGATACCGATTTCTCCATTATCTTTTACAAAGATACGCGGCGAATTATTCCCATAAATTGAAAGCGAACCATCACTATTCCACTTAATTCCTGTGTCGGTATCTCCGATAGCTAAATCTATTGCAGGTGCAGTTGTCCCAATACCGACATTCCCATCTATATTTATACGGACACGCTCGTTATTATTTGTATAAATTGCAAGCTCTCCATCACTTACTTGCTCAAGTCCTGTGTCGGTATCTCCGATAGCTAAATCTATAAGAGCAGCATTCCCACTTGTTCCGATACCAACCATGCCATTTGCATTTATTAAGATATCTGGATCGCCGCTACTATTATCTCCATACAATCTAAGATCGTTATATCCTACCAGCATGTCAATATAGGTAATGCTGCCTTCACTGTCAGTAAGTCCAAGATCCAATCCAGTGGCTTTAATACCACCCTGAACATGAAGTGTTGCAGTTGGAGTGGTTGTCCCGATGCCGACATTGCCCGAATTGTAGTAAATAGTACTGCCATTGGTGGTCCACTGTGTAGCATCCGAAGCAGAGCCTATTTTAATCCAGTCACTGCCATTGTAATAATAAAAACCAGTTGGATTTTCGGTCTGGTAAACCAACAGTCCGGTGGCAGGTGATTGGATATTCTCAGTAGCTGAAGTTCGCGGTGCTAAAAAGCCTTTATTGCTGGAGCTTACATCGAGCATGGCCGATGCATCGGGGGTTGAACCATCGGCGTTAATGGCTACGCTTTGAGCCAATAGAATTTCACCTGCAAAAAACACGGTGATCAGCAGAGTCATACTAATAAATATTTTCATTCTTCCTCCTGAATTACATTCTAAAGTCATCTGTCGATTATTGTGTTACGAAAAATATGGAAATCATCAGTATTCAGTTATCCCAATAATTCGATATAACAGAAGCACACATTAGGGAAAAAACTGCTTATATTTGTATTTCTCAAGAGATGAACGAATTATTTTTCGATACAAACGGCAGTATGCATACCCTTCTATTTTTAGGGCCTGTCTGGATACTGAATCCCGGCAGGTTTAATCTGTCAATTGAAATTTATCGTACTAAAACAATCTTCTGTGTTTGTATAAATTGTTCGGACCGGAAATGCACCAGGTACACTCCGCTGGGCTGCTGCACGCCAAGATCGTCCCTGCCATTCCATTGCATCTCGAAAGCACCGCCGGCGATGGGACCGTCGTATAAAGTTGCGATTTTCTGCCCAAGCGCATTATAGACAGTCAACCTGATTTCATCCGCGGCGTTGTCAATGTTCGGAATGTTAAAACGGATCGACGTTTGCGGATTGAAGGGATTGGGATACGCCGGGAACAGGGCATATTCTTTAATAACCGCTTCACTCACTTTTTGCACGCCGTCGACATTCGGTGTGGCGGTGATGGTTTTATGCCGGGTCAGTACGCCGTTATAATCGCGGTCGGCCAGACGGTAGTGATAGGTTTTCCAGTTTTCAACCTGATAATCGACATATTCATATTCATTTCGAAAACTGACAGTTCCATGTCCTTCGATTTCGGCCAGCAGTTCAAGGGATTCGCCGTCTGTGCTGCGTTCCAGCAGAAAGGCGTCGTTATTGATTTCCGATTCGGTGACCCAGCACAGAGTGACCTGACCGTCGCCGGCGCGGGCGGTAAAAGATGTCAGTTCTACCGGCAGGGACTGATCGCCGCCGTCTTCCCATGACAGGTAAGGATAACCATTGTTGATGTTTTCAGAATAATCCATGTCCCAGTAATCATCAGTGCCATTAGCCGTTTCTCCCACAAAATCCCAGCCTGCATCAGTGAAAGTGGACAGTGTTTTCATTTCGCTGGTGCTTTTGGCTGTTGCACCGGTTGCAGTAGATTGATTGGAAGCCTCGCTGTCGAAGAAGTTGGCGGTGTAACTGCCGGAATTATCTGTTCCGACAAAACCATTATCTGTACCCAGAGACGTCTCGCCGTCTGATTGAAACACATTACCGATGGAATAGCTGTTTTCAACATTTGCTTTGTTTATCCCCAAAAAACTACCAAAATTTACTGATGAAGAGCTACTTTTTCTTGTTACTGAGCCTGAAGAATAACAATTAATAATAGTACCGCTTTCTGCATTTCCTCCTGCAAAACCTCCGGCTCCGCCCCAATCCGAATTACTTGTTGAACTTTCTATATTACCGGTACTATAAGAACTTGAAATGGTAGAACTTTCTTTGTTTTCTCCTACCAATCCACCTGTGTTCTCATCTCCATAAACATTGCAAGTACTATAACATTCACTAATACTTGAAGAGTTTGTATTCCAGCCAACTAACCCTCCTGTGTTCCAATCATCATTCTCTGAATTCACCACCCCTGTGGTATAGCATCCAGTTATTTGGCTGTTAAAACTCCTACCTACCAATCCTCCAACTTTTGATTGACCGGTAATATTAACATTTGTTGCTCCAAGGTTTTCAATTATTGTACCATCAATATAACCAAATAAACCGACATAAGCAGAAGTTGGCCTGTTGATGTAAAGGTTCTCAATGGTATGATTTTGTCCGTTATAAGAGCCTGTGAAATTTGTAGAACTGTTCCCAATCGGCGAAAAGCCGCTGGTTCCGCTGCCGTCGGGGCTTCCGTCGCCGTCCCAGTCCACCTGCGTTTCATCGGCGTTAAAAGCGATATCAGCCGTTTGAATAAAATAGGCGCTCCAATCGGCTGATGTGTTCGATAATTCAATAATATCGGCTGTTGTTGCAATTTGGTAGGGATCACCGGAGGTTCCGTCTCCGCCGCTGTAGGTGCCAGAATAAGCAGTTGCAGCTGCGAACAGAATCATCGATAAAAGTAGCAAGATGTTTTTCATCTTTCCCTCAATAAGTGAATGAATATGATTTGAGCTTATTTGAACATGTTATTTTTTCGAATAACCCGACTTATTTTAAAATGCGAAATTTCCGACCCTGCCGGATCACGTCTTAAAAATCCAGGCAAAAAAATCAGGATTTATTCAATCCTTCCCGAAACTACAAGGTTCTTGCCTAAATAAAGGATTCAATTCTAATAAATGCTCCGAATTGAACTTGCATCAAAATACACACTACCGGATGCTTCAGGCCAACATCATGTCTTCCATTTCTGAATAGTGTATAAAGATTCCTCACCCCGCTAAAGCAGGGATTCGGAATGACGGTACGTGGTCATTTCGACCCGTCTTCGGGGAGAAATCTTCTCCCCGGGGACAGGGTAAAAAAATCTTATCTCAATAATGTAATCTTCTGTGTCTGCACAAACTGATCCGACTGAAACTGCACCAGATACACACCGCTGGGTTGTTGCACACCAAAATCATTCTTACCGTTCCATTTCATCTCGAATGATCCGCCGGCAATAGGTCCATCGAATAAAGTGGCAATTTTCTGCCCAAGCATATTGTAGACGGCTAAGGTCACTACATTCACCGATGGATCGACATTGGGCACGTTAAAGCGGATCGACGTTTGCGGATTGAAGGGATTGGGATACGCCGGGAACAGGGCATATTCTTTAATAACCGCTTCACTCACTTTTTGCACGCCGTCGACATTCGGTGTGGCGGTAACGGTTTTATGCTGGGTCAATACGCCGTTGTAGTCGCGGTCGGCTAAGCGGTAATGGTAGGTCTGACCATTGTACACGGAACGGTCGGTATATTCGTATTGGGTTTGTTCGGATTTGGTACCCTGACCTTCGATTTCGGCCAGCAGTTCAAAGGTTTCGCCGTCTGTGCTGCGTTCCAGCAGGAAGGCGTCATTGTTGATTTCCGATTCAGTGATCCAGCGCAGGGTCACTTCCGCATCACCGGCGGATGCGGTGAAGGAGGTGAGTTCCACCGGCAACGAATTGTCGCCAGATTCTGATCCCAGGATATATTCGGTGCCCGATTGATTTGTAAGAGTTAATGTATTGGCATTCTGATCGAGCGTTGCATCGGTCTCTGTCCAGCTTGTCGCCGCATTATTGGCCCGGGATGCCAAATCGAGCGTACTTTCATCCGAAATTCCCGGATGCCCCTGATAGTTATAGGTGAATGTGTATGTAGGGCTTGTCCCTCCGGCAATGAAAACGCCAAAATAGTGTTCCGTTGATAATTGGACCAGATTGCCGGGCGGTGTGGTAACATTCGGCGCAGAATCCACGCGATAAATCTGAACGCCATCCGGAGTGCCGGTTAAATTATCTACTGTAACGTCATCGCCATCATCAGAGGCCAGGTTAACGCTCGTTGGTGAAGAATAGTCATAAGTGCTTTCGTCACCAATGGGAGCGCCGGATGTAACCCAATCCGCATTATCCATGTTGGTCAATGTTCCATTATTGCTGTTTGTCGAATTATCCGTCAAAGTTGTCCCGCTGCCGTCGGTCATTTTATAGTAAGCAACCAGTCCCGTTTCATCTCCATTGAGTTCTTTACACATATTGGCCAGTATCTCGGTCTGTGAACGTGCAACATTCCATATTCTGACTTCATCAATTTTACCATCAAACGGACGATCGATATTTCCAAATGGATGCTCGCCGATAAATAAAGGCTGGGTCGCATCATAAGCCGGAGTAAAAGAATTTGAACTACTTGCTACTTCCACGCCATTGATATACAGCCTCTGAACAGAGCCATCGTAGGTCCCTGCAACGTGCGTCCATTGATCTGCACTTAATGCATTCGAAGGAGACAACAGGTTATACCAGGAAGTCCCATCACCAATATTAAAATCGACTTGTCCATCGCCGCATCGTAAATCGAAGCCGCGCTCAATATCATCAGTCCAACTACTATTGGATACAATGGTTGCCTCCCAATAATTCGCTGGCAGAATATCTGCCGAAATATAGGCTTCAACAGTTATATTGGTGGGTTGGATACTTGTGCCGCAATCCACATAATCATCTGTCCCGTCAAAATCAAGGGCGTAGTTTTGAGCAGCTAAAGGACTCATATTGACTACGATCAACATGAAAACGGTAACGATAAAAGCTTTCATACTTCCTCCAAATTCAATTGTAAAAAAGAGTATCTATGCTTAAATAATGATTTCAAAAGTATTTTCGGCAACTAAATCGCAATACTTTACCATTTAAATTATTATTTGCGTTAATCATGTACGTTAAACCAAAGCATGGGTATTGCAATCAAAAAAAATCCCACACGCATTTTAAGCGCGTGGGACAGGCACACCTTATCTTAAAAGCGTGATCTTCCGCGTCCTCACAAACTGTTCGGACCGAAAATGAATCAGATACACCCCGCTGGGCTGCTGCACACCGGAATCGCTTTTCCCGTTCCACTTCATTTCAAAACTGCCGCCGGCAATCGGCCCGTCGTACAGGGTAACTACCTTTTGTCCCAACATGTTGTAGACGGTCAAATTGACCGTCTCTACGGTCTGGTTAACGGTCGGTACGTTAAAACGAATCATCGTTTCCGGATTAAAGGGATTGGGATACGCCGGGAACAGGGTATATTCTTTAATAACCGCTTCACTCACTTTTTGCACGCCGTCGACATTCGGTGTGGCGGTAACGGTTTTATGCTGGGTCAATACGCCGTTGTAGTCGCGGTCGGCTAAGCGGTAATGGTAGGTCTGACCATTGTACACGGAACGGTCGGTATATTCGTATTGGGTTTGTTCGGATTTGGTGCCCTGACCTTCGATTTCAGCTAACAATTCAAAGGTTTCACCGTCTGTGCTGCGTTCCAGCAGAAAGGCTTCGTTGTTGATTTCCGATTCGGTGACCCAGCGCAGGATCACTTCGGCATCACCGGCATTGGCCGTAAAGGAAGCCAGCTCAACGGGCAATGACTGATCATCCCCGTCTTCCCAGTATAAATAAGGATAACCGCTTTTGAAAAACCCGGATTCATCCATGTCCCAATAATCGTTGGAACCAACATCATCGTTGGGATCGGTTACAAAATCCCAGGCGGTGGTTAAGCCCTCGGTGGTTTCATCGGTGAAGGTGGCCAATGTTTTCATTTCGGCAGTAGTTTTACCGGTAGCGCCGGTAGCTGTTGACTGATTAGATAATTCAGAATCAAAAAAATTGTTTGCTGAGCTGGCAGATACTGACTCTCCGCAAAATCCCTTATTAGAGGGATTACTTGTACCGTCATAATAAACACTTCCCGTACAGTAGCAATTTGTAATGGTAGGTACCTCGTTATAATCACCACCCACAAAAGCACCCATGTTGGTATTGGATTCGCCAGTTAGCCTGTGTATATCGCCCGTTGCATAAGAGTTATTAATCGTCCCACCGTTCATAATACCGACCAAACCGCCACCATAAGAGCTTGAACCATAAACATCACCCGTACTATAAGAGTTAGACACTTGAGACGGATAAGTGGCATCGGACCACATTTGAGCTACCAATCCGCCATTTCTGTAACCATTACCGGTAACTGTTGCCGTTGAATAGCAATTTTCAATGATGCTACCATTTGTTCTTCCCACAAGTCCTCCAGCCTGTGACCAGCCCGAACCACTGCCCGTGCTCTCAACAGAACCCGTGGAATAACAATTGCTAATTTTTGAAAATCTTACATAACCAATTAAACCCGCAGTTCTTAGCTCACCCGTAACATCCGCATTTGTAATACCAATATTTTGAATAGTCAATTCATTGTTAGAAGATGGCGATTCGGTATGACCGAAGAAACCAACATTGGTTTCTGTAGGACGATTAATAAAAAGATTATTAATTTCATAATTTTGACCATCATAAAAACCGGTAAAAATCGTAGTAGTATTGCCGATGGGAGAAAATCCAGCCTGATCTTCCGTATCCCAGGTAGCTGTGCCATCGCCATCCCAGTCCACCTGGGTTTCATCGGCGTTAAAAGCGATATCCGCCGTTTGAATAAAATAGGCGCTCCAATCGGCTGATGTGTTCGATAATTCAATAATATCGGCTGTTGTTGCAATTTGGTAGGGCGAACCGGATGTACCGGAACCGCCGCTGTAAGTACCCGCGGCCAATATTGAAAAAGTGATTCCGATGAATAAGATTAGTGTAGCAATTCTTCTCATTAATCTGTCTCCTTTTTAATTATGTTTAACACTGAAAGTTGTAAAACCGGAAATCTTCAATATTAAAAATTTAATAGCTTTTACATTGCAAATCTGTACCATTATTTACCTGGTTTAAATCAAAATATAGTCGTACATTGAATTTTATAGTAAGTTTCGGTATTCCGGCATTATACTTAAAAGCCGGTTTGCACAATTGTATCAATATGTGCAAATAAAAATTCATTCGCTTTTCAAAAAAACGTTAAACCAATTATAATTAAAGCCGATGTAGTGCATAAGCGGGTTAAAATACAAAAACAGAATGGACTACAAAAAATACATTTGGATTATCTTAAGCTTTGCATTGATTACAAAGCCATCATTTACAAAAGTATTTGATACGCCGATAACCGTACTGGATTCATTGAGCGGGGACAATTTTACAGCTGAAGTAAAAAGGATTTATCATGCAATCCGTCATAGTTTTGACGAGAAGATGCAAATGCGAGTGACCCGCCAGATATTTGACCGGACCGCAGAGCGCGGTAATGAAAAAGCTCATATGTATTCACTGGCTTACCGGGGTATACTTTACAACCCGCTGTGCCTGGATTATATGAGAGATGCGATAAGGCTTACTGATAAATATAACGAATGTGATTTAGCTGGTCAGATATATGATGCAATAAGCGCCTACTATTTGCAACATGCCCGTTATGATTCCGCGATGTTCTACCTTTTAAAAAGTGCTGATATGTACAAGAAAGTAGAAAATGCAAACCTTGAAAATATACAGCACCGCATAGGTGACATATATTACCGAGCCCGGATCGATGATCAGGCAAGTCAGGTCTACAGAGACATGCTATCTAATTACAATACCGCTGAAAAATGGAATTTCTGGCGACCGTATGTTTTATTAAACAATCTTGGGCAAATTGCATTACGGGCCGAAGCGTATGCCCTGGCAAATCGATACTTCACGAAGTCGCGTAACAAACAGAAGAAATATCTAAGCGGTGCGCTAATCTATGATTATTGGACCACCGTTAATCTGCGTTTGGCGGAAACGAGCCATCGCCGGGGACAGCCGACGGAGGCGCGACAATATTTAAAGGATGCCGCCTCTTGTCCGCCTGACTCGGTATCGGATTATGTTAAAGCCGAATTATTCTATTGGGAGAGTTTGTTTGATTACAGGGATGGTGATTTCATGAGCGCCCGGGCGAAGGCTAATAAACTGTTTGCCGCGGCCGGTGATGAGAGGATTTCACTGAAATTTATGATCGACGCCTACCTGTTATCATCCAATATTTGTACAGCTATGGGCGATTCGGTTAGCGCATTTCAAAATTTGAATACTTCCATAGCTCTTGCCGATTCGCAGCAACGAATCGGTAATATGACCCGGGCTATGGTAATGCTTGCGGAACGCAAACACGCCCAAGCTAAGCATATATTGTCAATAGTACAGTCAGAGCGCAACACCCTGTTTTTGCTTCTTGTCATATTTATAACACTCACCCCGATTGTGTTCTTTTTGATATGGCGGCGATACCGGGGTAAAAGGAACTACCGTAATAAGCCGGTCCGGCATGAGTCTGTGCCTGCAGAAAAAAATAATGCCGGGGTACAGGTACCTTATGATGCCGAACAAATGCAAGATCTCGTGCAACGCTTTGAGGACTTATGTCGAGAGAAAAAAATCTATCTCGAGCACAAAATCACGATTCAGAAAGTTGCTGAACAGTTATCCTCTAACCGCACCTACCTGTCCAAATCCATCAATTCAACATTAAATGTTTCCTT
>CAYXRA010000166.1:0-10167 GCA_964467525.1 uncultured Calditrichaceae bacterium | reverse complement strand
AGGCGTTCCGCGCAGGCGGAATAAATCCCTGAACATATCGCCGCTGTTTTATACTACTGCGTATGATGTATAATACCCACACAAAACGACATAGAACCAATATTTTGTCCCGGAGTGACAAAATATTTATAAAAAAAGAAATTCCCCCCTAACAACCGAAGCCCCGTGGGGGCGAAATATTAGTCCAATGGCTTATGCCATTTTATATCGCGTCCCGATGGGACTTAGATAATTTTTGAGCTAAGTTTTCTATAAATATTAAGCCCTACGGAACTAATTTTGGTGGATTTTTAAAAATAGCGTTTTTGTTTATGATGTAAGTAATTGAAATTCGGCTGATTGCGCTGCTTTCCTGTCAAATGTAATCGTATACTCACACCCTTGTTTACTGTTGTTAATTCCAATCAATAAATCAGAAAAATCGGCATCCGATCGTTCAAAGGCATGCAAGGCCTGCCCAACATATCCCGCATTTTCTATCATAAATTCTCGGGTTATAAGTAATTGTTGAAGAACATCAATGGCGATTTCTTTATCATATTTATATGCCCGTTTTAAAACCCAGAATATTTCACATATAACAATATGATTAATATAACCCGGATTATCTGGTGTGCAGTTTTCTTCGATAAATGCGGAGGCTTTGACGGACTGTTCCGGATCATCCTGAACGATATATCTAATCAGGACATTAGTATCCAACCCGATCACAATCCGGCGCCTTCTTTTTCGACCGCCTCATCCATATCGGCCAGGGTAACTTTCTTTTTTGGCTTGGGCACCATCCCTTTTAATGCCAAGAGTGATGCTTTTACCGGTATTAGCAGCGCCCTGCCTTCATCATCAATAATGAATTGCACTTTATCACCCGATTGCAGATTCAGCCTTTTTCTGACCGACATCGGTAATGTGAGCTGGCCCTTACTGGTTAATTTGGCAATCATAAAACTTCCTTTTTCAACATTCCTTACCAATTGTAAGGATTATCGATACGCATGTCAAGGGGCTGAAAAAAATATAATTGATGCTGTCCCGCTTTTTATCACTTCAGCAGCATACACTTTTTTATTTCCGTAAAGATCGCATCACCCGAAGTCGCAGTCAGGCGGTAAAAATATATTCCCGAGCTGACAGCCGGGGCGTCCTATTGAAGCCGATTACGGTAAGACTCTATTTTAAGAAAAAACTGGTTATACGTGGTGAAACAGATATAAAAAAACCCGGAGCTGTTTACAGCCCCGGGTCGTATTTGCAGGTGTTACTCTATATTCTTTAAAATATCCAGCAGGTAATTCCAGATGTTGTTTACCGACTCGATGCGGATTTTTTCATCCGGGGAGTGGGCGCCCTCGATATCGGGGCCAAAGGAGATCATATCCATCCCGTCGTATTTTTCACCGATAATGCCGCATTCCAGACCGGCGTGAATCGCTTTAACCTCCGGCTCGTTGCCTTTCCTGTCGGCATAGATTTTTTTACAGGTCTTGAGCAGCTCGGAATCGGTGTTGGGCTGCCAGGCCGGGTAGCCGTTACCCTGCTTCACCTCGAATCCGGCCAGCTCGCCAACGGCCTGAACCTTGTCGGCAATATCATCAATGGATGATTCCACCGAGGAACGCTGCGAAGTGAGCAGTTCCACGGCATCGTCGGTGGTTTTAATAGTGGCCATATTGGTCGAAGTTTCCACCAGACCTTCGATAGCCTGACTCATGGCCTGCACGCCGTGAGGTATGGCATGAAGCAATCCGATCAGTGCATCGCGGTAAGGCGTGCTGAATACTTTCTTGCTTTTTTCAGTGGTTTCAACAGTAACCGTCACTTTGGGATCAACGATTTTTAATTCCGTTTGAAAAATGCCGGCGAATTTTTCAGCGGCTTTTTTCAGCTCGTCCACGCGGTCGGCCGGTATATCGATAATTGCCTCCGCCTCGCGGGGAATGGCATTGTGCTTGCTGCCGCCTTCAATGCCGGAAATATGATAATGGAACATATCCTTCAGATTATACAGCACACGACCCAGCAGCTTGATAGCGTTGCCCAGACCGACGCTAATATCCAGTCCGGAATGACCGCCGCGCAGGCCTTCAACTTTTAAAATAAAAGTTTTATGATCGTCGTGCGGTTCAACCCAATCGATGGTTTTGCGCAGATTGGTGTCGCGGCCGCCGGCGCAGCCTATATACAGGGTGCCCTCTTCCTCGGAATCGATGTTTAACAAAACACGTCCGTTGACAAAATCATTTTTCAGGGCATTGGCCCCGGTAAGGCCGGTTTCTTCATCAACCGTAAACAGAAACTCCAACGGAGGATGAGGTATATCGGATGATTCCATAAGACTCATACCCATAGCCACGGCAATACCGTTATCCGATCCGAGGGTGGTGCCGTCGGCGGTGACCCAACCGTCTTCAACCAGCATTTTGATCGGATCGTTCTCAAAATCATGTTCGGTACCCTTGTTTTTTTCGCAGACCATATCCAAATGACCCTGAATCACGCAGGCCGGACGATCTTCCATGTCCGGTGTGGCCGGCTTGGAAATGATGATATTGCCCACGTCGTCTTTATTCCATTTGAGTCCCAGATTGCCGGCAAAATTAATAACATATTGACCAACCGCCGTCTCATTACCCGAACAGCGGGGAATCTGATTGATTGCGTAAAAATTTTTCCAGACACTTTTCGGTTCCAGTGCTTCGATTACATCTCTCATCTTCGCTCCTTTTATTTAGAATAGTTGTTTTTTCTCAAAGGATTAATTTATTAATAAATTAACTAAAATGAAAAAAATTATGGCGTTTTGCCTGATGGACACGGGAATGGGAGTCAAAGAATGATTGGCATCGCGAGTAGCAATAACGACAAGGCGATCCCATGCGGATTATTGAAATAAATTGCTTGGTTTATTTTACTCGCTCGCGGCAAAGGCGGCCAAGCCTGGTGGGCCAATTTCGCCTAAACCGGAAAATTAATCATCAGGTAAATTTCACTTAAAATCAATATTAAGTTTCCATTAATGACATTTCGCTTTAAATTAGTTTAAATTTATTAGTTTGATTATCGATGTGACATTTTTAGAGTTTTACATCCATGAAAAAAAATTCCGATACAAAACAGCGCAATGAAATTTTAGAGCATATCAATACTGATTTCGAAATTTCACGCGGAAAGCCCTATCCCTATGGGGCGACGCTGGTAAGGGACGGCATTAACTTTGCCGTTTACTCGCCGGTCGCCAAAAGTATCTCACTGGTGATTTTCGGAGAATGTGAAAAGGACATTCTTTTCGAATTCCCATTGGACAACCGCTACAACCGAACCGGCAATATCTGGCATGCCTATATCAAGGGACTGGACGCCGGGATCAGTTACGGCTACCGCATTATTGAATTTCAAAATGATATCAAAAACATTCCTGATCTTTCCAGTGAAATTATTCTGCTCGATCCCTATACCAGAGCGACCTGCGGCGGGGAAAAATGGGGCGATCCCTATCAGATTACCCGTAATGATAAAAAACATACCTTCCGGCTGTCGATCATTCCCGAAAATGATTTTGACTGGGATTTCGATCAGCCGCTCAATATTCCCCTGCGCGATACCATCATTTATGAACTGCACGTGCGCGGTTTTACAAAACACAAATCTTCCGGCGTCGAACATCCGGGCACCTATATGGGGCTGATTGAAAAAATTCCTTATCTGAAGGAACTGGGCATTACCGCGGTCGAGCTGCTGCCGGTCACCGATTTCGATGAAACCTACAATGAACGCATTAATCCGATTACCGGTGAAAGACTGAAAAATTTCTGGGGTTATGATCCGATCAGTTATTTTTCCCCGAAAGCGGCCTATGCGGTGAACGGTAAAGACGGACAGCAGGTCAATGAATTTCGCACACTGGTGAAGCATCTGCATAAAGCGGGTATTGAAGTGATTCTCGATATGGTGTTCAATCATACCGGAGAAGCCGGCAGAAAAGGGCCCATTTATCATTTTAAAGGACTGGATAATGCGGTCTACTATTTGCTTGATCCGAAAACGGGCGCCTATCTCGATTATTCCGGCTGCGGCAACACGGTTAACTGTAACCATCCGGTTGTGCGCGAGCTGATTTTGCAAAGTCTGCGATACTGGGTTACGGAAATGCACGTGGACGGTTTCCGCTTCGATCTGGCCTCTATTCTGGGACGGGGACGGGACGGCAAGGTTTTATCCGATCCGCCGCTGATTGAACGTATCGCCGAGGATCCGATCCTGGCCAATACGAAGCTGATCGCCGAAGCCTGGGATGCCGCCGGTCTCTATCAGGTGGGCGATTTTCCCCACTGGAAACGCTGGATGGAATGGAACGGGAAATTCCGCGATGATGTGCGACTTTTCCTGCGCGGCGCCAAAAACATGGTTGCCAACCTGGGAACAAGATTGGCGGGCAGTTCCGATCTTTATCAGGATGACGGGCGTGAACCGTACCACAGCGTTAATTTTGTCACCGCCCACGATGGTTTTACCCTGCACGATTTGGTGACGTATAATAAAAAACATAATGACATGAACGGCGAAAACAATCGCGACGGTTCCGATTATAACCTGAGCTGGAACTGCGGCGTTGAAGGTGAAACCGATGATAAAAACATTGTCCGCCTGCGCGATAAGCAGCAGCGCAACTTCGCCGCACTGCTTTTGCTTTCACAGGGCGTCCCGATGATTCTCGCCGGCGATGAGTTCGGCCGGACGCAATCAGGAAATAATAACGCATATTGCCAGGATAACGACATAAGCTGGATCGACTGGTCGCTGACAGAAAAAAACAAGGATTTGCTGCGTTTCTTTAAGCTGCTGATAAAATTCAGAAAAACACATAACAAACTGCGTCGCAAATCATTCGATGTAAAGCAGATTAACGGTCAGGACGAAATGAGCTGGCATGGCAGGCAGCTTAATCAACCGGACTGGAGCGCGCAATCAAAAACACTGGCCATATACTATGCGCCGCAACCTGAGGATGGCGATCAGAATATTTTTATCCTGATTAACGGGTCGGATGAAGCAGCGGAATTCGAGCTGCCGGTGTTGAAAAGATCAGTAAAATGGCTGCGCGTGATGGATACTCATCTGGAAGCGCCTTTGGACTTCATGGATGAAGGCGGCGAAGTGCTTTTGGACAAGCAGTCCCATTATAACTGCGGCGCACATGCGATTGCCATGCTGATCGGGAAATGAAATTCTAACTGGTGAAAAAAGAAAATTCACCTCCGGCCCCTCCTCATCCAGCCATGTAGCGGTGAAGGGGTGGGGCTTATCAATGCCTTGGAATAATTTATGAACTTTCGCACACCGGTAAACATCGAACCCGGCAAAACAGTTATTGATCACAATGACGCCATCTTTTCACTGGGCTCCTGTTTTGCCGAAAACATCGCCGAAAAACTGGCTTACTATAAATTTACTGTGCTGAATAATCCCTTCGGCGTTTTATACAATCCGGCTTCGATTGCTGCCGCCATTCGTTTAATCAGCGATAAAAAAAATTTTACCAAAGACGACCTGGTTTTTCACAATGAAGCCTGGCGCAGTTTTTATCACGACAGCCGTTTTTCGCACCCGCAATGGGAAGAATGTCTGGAAAATATCAATCGCTGGTTAACGGCCAGCCGCCGTTTCCTGAAAAGGGCCTCGCATCTGATTATCACCTACGGCACGGCTTATGTATTCATTCATAAAGAACGCAGGGAAATCGTCGCCAATTGTCACAAAATGCCGGCTAAAATTTTCCGGCGCCACAGGCTGACCGTTACCGAAGCCGCGAAATATATCAGCAAATGCATGGAATCGGTTAAAAAATTCAATCCCCGTCTGCAGCTTATTTTCAGTATCAGCCCGGTGCGTCATCTCAAGGACGGCGCGGTGAACAATCAGCGCAGCAAGGCGGTACTGTTGCTGGCCCTGGAAGAGGCAATCGCCGGCAACGACCGCTGCCACTACTTCCCGGCCTACGAAATCATGATGGATGAACTGCGCGATTACCGCTTTTACGATACCAAGATGGTTCAGCCCGCTCAGACTGCTGTCGACTATATCTGGGAAAAGTTTGCCGGATGCTATCTGAGTAAGGACACCGCATCCGTGCTGAGGGATATTCATAAACTGCAGCAGGCTGTCGCACACCGTCCGCTGAACAGCGCTTCGCCCGGACATCAGCGTTTTATAGTCAAACAACTTGAACTTATTAAAGAATTAGAAAAGAAGTATCCGCATCTTAATTTTGATCATGAAATCAATCATTTTCTTTCGCAAAAGTTCTGAACGTTCACGGCGGTATGCAGCGGTTCACTTTAATATATTTGCACAGCACAATTACGGAGGTATCATGCTTTTCAGAGGAATGAGACTTTTTTATTCCATAATATTTATCCTGACTTTTCATCTTACACAAAGCCAGGCTCAACAACTAAATATGCAATTATTCCATGGCATGGAAGCGCGCAATATCGGTCCCGCCGGAATGAGCGGCCGGGTTACGGCCATCGATGTGGTGCGCGATAATCCGGATCTCATGTACATCGGCACGGCATCCGGCGGCGTCTGGCGTTCGGCCAGCGGGGGTATTGACTGGCAGCCCATCTTCGACGATCAGCCGGTTGCGGCGATCGGGGCCTTAGCCATTGATCCCCTGATTTCAGACGTGATCTGGGTCGGTACCGGCGAAGGCAATCCCCGCAACAGTCAGTCCAGCGGCAACGGCATCTATAAAAGTATTGACGGCGGAAAAACCTGGCAGCATCTGGGACTGGAAAACAGCCGCAATATCCATCGCATTATTATCCATCCCCATAATGGGGACATTGTGTATGCCTGCGCCCAGGGTTCGGCCTGGGGCGAAGGTCTTAAGCGCGGTATCTTCAAAACCGTTGACGGCGGAAAGTCCTGGAAAAAAATTCTTTATGTTGATCAGAAAACGGGCGGGGCCGATCTGGTGATGGATCCTTCCAATCCCAACAAATTAATCGCCGGAATGTGGGAATACCGGCGCTGGCCGTGGTTTTTTAAATCAGGCGGACCCGGTTCCGGTTTGTACGTGACTTTTGACGGCGGCGAAACCTGGCAGGAGCGTACAGCGGAAGACGGACTGCCGGATGGTGAACTGGGGCGCATCGGACTGGCCATTTCCCGAAGCCGGCCAAATGTTATCTATGCCCTGATCGAAGCTAAAAAAACCGCACTGTTCCGTTCCGACGATGGCGGATATAACTGGAAACAAACCGCGGATAAAAATATCGGTAACCGTCCCTTTTATTATGCGGAAATTTATGTGGACCCGGAAAACGAAAATCGAGTCTATAACCTCTATTCCATTGTCACGGTCAGTGAGGACGGCGGCAAAACCTTCGAACCGCTGATTCCCTGGCAAAAGGTGCATCCCGATCATCACGCCTGGTGGATTCATCCCGAAGACGGCGATTATATCATTGACGGTAACGACGGCGGACTGGCAATATCACGTGATCGCGGTAAAACCTGGCGCTTTGTTGAAAATTTACCACTGGCCCAGTTTTATCATATTAATTATGATTTTGAAAAACCGTACCACGTTTACGGCGGCATGCAGGATAACGGTTCCTGGCGGGGACCGGGCCGCGTTTACAGGCATGGCGGTATTTTGAACAGCTACTGGGAAGAAGTCAGTTTTGGCGACGGCTTCGATGTGGTACCCGACAGCAGCAATCCCCGCTTTGGTTACACCATGTCCCAGGGCGGCTGGGTACGGCGCTACGATCTGAAGACCGGTTATCAGAAGAATATCCGGCCCTATCATCCCGAAGGGGAAGAGCTGCGCTTCAACTGGAATGCGGCCATTGCCCACGATCCCTTCGATACCACAACCATTTATTACGGCAGCCAGTACCTGCATAAAAGCAGCGACCGCGGCGATAGCTGGACCATCATATCACCCGATCTGACTACCAATGATCCTGAGAAACAGCAACAACTGGAAAGCGGCGGACTCAGTTATGACGTCACCGATGCCGAAAATTACACCACCATCACGGCCATTGCGCCCAGTCCCCTGCAAAAAGATCTGATCTGGGTGGGCACCGATGACGGCAACGTACAGCTTACCAAAGACGGCGGCGCAAACTGGACTAATTTAATCGGCCGTATCAAAGGCGCGCCGGAAGGCGGCTGGGTGCCGCAGATTCATCCTTCGGCGCACGATGCCGGCGAGGCTTTTGCGGTGATCAATAATTACCGGCAGGATAACTGGACGCCCTATGTATTTCACACAACCGATTACGGTAAAAACTGGAAAAACATTGTGGATGCAGAGCAGGTTTTTGGTTATGCCCTGTGCTTCGTTCAGGATGTAGTTCAGGAAAATTTGTGGTTTCTTGGAACGGAATCGGGACTCTATATCAGCATCGACCGTGGTAAAAACTGGGCAAAGTGGACTGCCGGATTTCCCACCGTTTCCACCATGGATCTAAAAGTTCACCCCCGCGAAAATGATCTGATCGTCGGGACTTTCGGTCGTGCTGCCTACATCATCGATAATATTCAGCCATTACGTAAATTAGCTGAAGCAGGCGCGGCGTTGCTGGAAAGGCCGCTGCACCTTTTTCCGGTGCCGGATGCACGGCGCATGTTTTACAAGCAGGCTGCCGGAACGCGGTTCATGGCCGAAGCCATGTTCAGAGGCGAAAACCGGCCATACGGGGCGATGATTTCCTACATTGTTAAACCGGATACAACAACACAAAAAAATTCATCTGAGGACGGGCAAACAGAAAAATCAACGCCGTTCGCCGACAGCGTAAAAATCGAAATTAAAGATGCTCAAAAAAATGTTATTCGTACACTATACCGCGCACCAAAAGCGGGTTTCAATCGCATTTACTGGCGGCTGGACCGGAAACGGGTGCGCTTTCCAAACGAACCGGAACCCAGGGCAACGGATAAAGAACGCGGCGGGCCGTCGGTTTTACCGGGACTGTACACCGTACATATCAGTTACCGTTCCCACAGCGATTCAACACAGGTACAGGTCAAATTCGATCCGCGTCTGGAAGTAGACAAAAATTATCTGATCGACCGACACAACCTGCTGCAAAAAATAATCGCAAAAATCGAGCTGGCCACGAAAGCAGTTGACCGCCTGAACGAAGTTCAAAAAACCGTCGACCTGATTTCCAACCGGATTGAAGACCGGGAAGACAGCACTGCCGAAGCATTGCGCATAACGGGAAAAGCAATTCAGGATTCATCAAAAAAGTTAATCGAACTGATCAATCAGAAACAGGTGCAGGGCATTCGTTATGATCCGACCAGGGTTGGCGCCCGGCTCAGCAGGGTTTACCGTACCGTACAATCGGCATTCACACCGATTGGCGACCGGGAAACCGTCCAGCTTAATTTAGCGGAGAATGCGCTTCAAAGCGCCCTGGAGCGTATTAATCAATTTTTTGCGGAGAACTGGCAGGCCTATCGCACACAGGTAACAGAAGCTGATGTTTCCTTTTTTGAGAATTATCCACCGCTGGAGTAAATCGAGATTGAATCAATGAATTAATGGATTGTTGCAAGATATAGAATGAGACAAAGATAAAACCATGAGGTTTCTTTATTCCACCCTTGAAAACTTGCCCCGCCGCGGTAGGCTGTTACAGTTTCAGTAAGGCATAATCTAATTTCCCCTTAGAAAAGGGGATTAAGGGGTTGTATTTACTTGGCCTATTTAGAAACCATTGTGGTTAATCAATGTCAATTTTAAGTTAAAAACAAAAATAAACTTGCTTTTGTAAAACACAAGAGAAACAACCCCCTAGCCCCCTTTTTTAAGGGGGAACCGATGTTTTCAATTTTGTAAATTTGTCTATTCCGCAACAGCCTGATCGGCGGTAGGGACGCTAGGAATGTCTGAACAGCATGGCGTAAATTGTTGTTCTCATTCACTTTAATCTTTATTCCGTGAGCTTTGCCCAAGGTTACTGATATTTAACCACTGTGCGGTTCAGATGGGTTTTCGTCCTGCCAAAAGTCAAATTAGTCAATGCTTACGGTTTTAATTCGACTGAACTAAATGAGTTGGCAAAAGTTACAGAAGAGAACAAAAAACTAGCCAAAAATATTTGTCCCGCCCGAGCGGGATCCCTTGGGGTAAATTTTAAA
>CAYXRA010000165.1:0-10173 GCA_964467525.1 uncultured Calditrichaceae bacterium | reverse complement strand
TTGTACTTGACACCTCTCCCCGCAATTTTCTAAATTATAAATGATTATTTTGGATATTATAACTCGAATTATTAAAACGATAAAATTGTGGAATTTATGTTTGGCTCGATAACTTAAGAAATAACAGGCTGGAATTTAAGCAGTGGTCTGTCAGGCTGACTAAATCGGAAAATTGATACGTTCAATATGAAAAAGAGACTAAAGTAATGATAAAAAATCACACCCTATTAATCATCCTGATTTTCAGTCTGTCGATATTCGGTAGCGATTGGCAAACGAAAACAGGAATGGGAAAATTAGCTATTATTCAAAGCAGGTATGCCCCGTTTCCACACTCCGAAAGGGCACAGGGGCATCACTACCGCGACGCACATTTTCCATTTGAAAAACATTACAACGACTCCAGTGTGGCTGTTTTTATTCCGGACGGATTTCAAAATGAAGGAGCCGTTGACCTGGTTTTTTATTTTCACGGCTGGGGCAATCATATTGAAAAGTCCCTGGAAAAATTTCAGTTGCTTGAACAATTCACCGCCAGTGGAAAAAATGCCGTCTTCGTTTTTCCGCAGGGGCCCAGGGATGCCTCCGATTCCTTCGGCGGAAAACTGGAAGAAAAGAATGTTTTTAAGAATTTAGTCAACGAAATACTGGAATTTTTGTCCAAAGAAAATATCATCTGTGATAAGAAACCCGGCCGAATTATTCTCAGCGGACACAGCGGCGCTTATCGGGTGATTGCGCAGATTTTGAATCGCGGCGGACTGACGGATAAAATCGCAGAAGTTTATCTTTTCGACGCTCTTTACGGGCAGTTTGAAAAATTTACCCGCTGGCTGGATCATTATAATGGTAAACTGATCAATATCATTACGCCTAATGGCGGCACCTATGAGAACAGCAGGGAATTGCTGCAAAATTTCGAAGACCGGCAAATGTCTTATCTTGAAATTAACAGCAATGACTTGTCGCCGGAAAAATTGAAGAACAAGCGCATCATTTTTATTTTTACTGATTTGGAACACAGCGCGGTGATCAATCCTTATTTCAGATATTTCTTAAAAGCAAGCGGACTGGAAAACCTGAAACATTAAAATGAAAGGTAAAATGAATATATTCTTTCAGATCATCGGTATACTCATTCTGCTCTATGCGGTTTACGGGGCAATTATGTTTGCGATCCAGAATAAAATGATTTTTCCCGGAGCCAGTCTCGAGGCTCCGGAAATACAACCCGAATTGCTTTCCGGCGTCGATAAAGTCTGGCTGGAAACCTCCTTCGGAAAGGTGGAAGCATGGTTTGGCGCAGTAGCAGACGGCGGCGAAGACCCGAGTCAAAGTCCAACGGTTATTTTCTGTCACGGTAATTTTGAACTGATCGATTTCTGTTTAACGGAATTGTACGGATTTAAACGATTGGGCTGTAATATGCTGTTGGTCGAATATCCCGGATACGGCCGTTCCGAAGGTCAGCCCAATGAACAAACCATAAAAGAAACATTTACCATTGCCTATGACTGGCTTTTAAATGAGCGCCGGGTAAATCCGGATAAAATTATCGGCTACGGCAGATCGCTGGGCGGCGGCGTTATTTGTGCTCTGGCGGCAGAGCGCAAATTGCAGGCGTTGATTTTACAATCCACTTTCACAAGCATTAAGGCCATGGCCCGGCGTTATTTCCGGCCGGTATTATTCCTTAAAACCAGTTTCGATAATCTGGCATTTGTGAAAACTTATGAAAATCCGCTGCTCATTTTTCACGGAATAAAAGACGATTTGATACCCTACGAACACGGACAGCAATTGTACCGCAACAGCCCCAATGCCCGTCTGATCAGTTATGATTGTACACATAACGATTTACCGCCGGACTGGACAATACACTGGCAGCATATCCGCGATTTTCTGGAAGCACATGAACTGTTAAGCGGGGAAAAAGAATCGCGTTAATTTAATCCTGAGCAAAAAATATGACAGATGCAAAAAAATATCCGGTTTGGCAGAAAAGACTGCATGAAATTATTTTCGAGGCCGACACGCCAGGCGGTCGGCTGTTTGATATCACATTAATACTGATTATCATTCTGAGCGTACTGGCGGTTATGCTGGACAGTGTTCAGAGTATTCATGACCGCTACGGTACTTTACTTTATGTTGTGGAATGGTTTTTTACGATCCTGTTTTCAATTGAATATATTATGCGTCTGTTTGCCGTGGGGAAGCCTTGGCGATATGTCCGCAGTTTTTACGGCATCGTGGATCTGCTGGCGGTGCTGCCGACCTATTTCAGCATGATTATTCCCGGAAGTCAGTATCTTTTAGTGATTCGTTTACTGCGGGTTTTGCGCATATTTCGGGTACTGAAGCTGGTGCAGTACCTCACTGAAGCCAGAATTCTTTTACAGGCGCTGCGGTCCAGCGGAAGGAAAATTGCCGTGTTCCTGTTCACGGTAATTACACTGGTAATTATTTTCGGGGCGCTGATGTATCTGATCGAAGATGAACAGCATGGTTTCACCAACATCCCGCGCAGCATTTACTGGGCGATTGTAACCCTGACCACGGTCGGATATGGCGATATTTCTCCCCAAACCCCGATTGGTCAAATGGTGGCGGCGCTGATTATGATTCTGGGATACAGCATTATCGTGGTACCGACGGGCATTGTTTCCGCGGAAATGACGCTGGTAGCGGCGAAGGGACAAGTTTCGACACAGGCCTGTCCGGAATGCGGGGCGGAAGGGCATGACAGTGACGCGCGTTATTGCAAACACTGCAGTGCGAAACTTTGAATGCGGTACCAAATTTGTTGAGCTGCGAAACATCGACAATAAATTATTTTGCAGAACGATTGCTAAATCTTATGCTTTCGATTTAAACCATAATTTCAGGATATGATTAGAATGACTAATCCAACATTTCATCAATATGTAGCTTAACTTCCTAACCAAAAATATTTGTCCCGCCTGAGCGGGATAAAACTGCTAAAAAATCTCCCTCCCCCCCACCCCTTGCTTCCCGCCCGGGCGGGATACAGGGGAGGGGGGGGTTGGAGTTGGCAAAGTCAGAGATACACGCTCAGATTGCGCAAGTAAGAATCTAAAACCACTCCAGCTCGGAAAGTTCATCAATCGAGTCTTTCAGTTCCAGATGCAGCTGTTCGAATTCTTCGCCCATATCCTCGATGATTTCCGCTTTCTTTTCCAGTACTTCGGCTTTCAGTTCCAGTTTCTCGGCTTCTTTTTCAATTTCGCGTTCCAGGTCTTCGGTGTCATAATCATCACTGATTAATTTGAACGCTTTGGCAACGGCAGAGATACCCAGAGCGGCCCCTTCAACGCCAATCTTTGCACCCTCCATACCGATTATCTTTGCTTCCCTGACAATTTCATTGAACAGATCGTAGTATTCGACAATCAGCACGCGTTGTCCGGCATTGGTCTCAATATGCAGACCATCAATATACAACTCATATTTGGATGTGATTTCTACGACAGGTTCGTCGGCGTCTTCCGGGGTAATGATCAGATTACCGTCCTCAAGGTCGATATCCACATGTTCAAGAATATTACTGTGTCTTTCTTTACCTTCGTAGCCCTTATATGCCGGTTTTGAAATTGATATTGAGGCGGTTAACAAAAAAATAACTAAAATGAAAACAAATTTTTTCATGGCCTTTTCCCCGTATAGCATGTTGCTTTGGATATTTATCCATTACATACGGAATGAATATATTTCTTGTTCCAACTTAAATCAAAAAGTATTTGCCAGTGATTTACAGCCTTTGTAATTTGAATCTGCATTATTGATTAAAATTTGCAGACCAGAATTTAAGGAGTGTATCGGATTCAAATCTGTTTTTAAGATTAACAACGGAAATGAAGAATGGCTAAAAAAAATAAACTGAGCGCCGGTTGGATTTTAAAACGTCTTTTGGCGAGATTATTTAATCCGCGCCATATTTTTCAAATGATAAAGATCGCGCGCGGCAAAGGGCAGAATCTGCGTTCGGCGGGCGATGCGCAGTTGAGCTTATATTCAAAAATTCTGCCGGCTGATTTTCTCCACTATGGGTATTTCGAAAATCCGCAGCAGCACCCGTCAACGATCAGTCTGGCCGATATCGCGGAAGCACAGTTACGTTATGCTCAGTTGATCCTTGAAAAGATCGATGACAAAGACGCCCCGGTGCTGGATGTTGGCTGCGGCAGCGGCGGACTGCTCAATTTACTCAAACAGAATGGTTTCAATCCGGTTGGTTTAACACCGGATGGCATGCAAATTGACTATATCAAACGCAAGTATCCCGATACGGATTTAATCCAAAGTAAATACGGCAGGCTCAATGCGGAAAATTATCCGGAACAATTCGGTACGGTCATTAATTCCGAATCACTGCAATATATAAAACTTGACAAAGCCTTTGCAGTTACGGATAAAATACTAAAAAAAGGCGGTAAATGGATTATCGTCGATTATTTCCGTATGGCATCCTCTGCGGAAAAATCGGGTCACAAATTTGAGAATTTCATAGCATTAGTGGATCAGTATTCGTTCAGCTTATCCTGCGAGAGGGATATCACGGAACATATTTTACCGACCCTCTCTTATGTGCATTATCTCGGAGAAAACCTGGGATTACCGCTGTATGAATTTCTGACCGGAAAACTGGGACGCAAAAATCCGGTTCTGCATTACCTGATTGAAGATGTTAATGAGAGGGCAAAATCCATGCTCGGCGAATATCTCGATCTGGTCGATCCGCAAAAATTCAGGGATAGTAAGAAATATATCCTGTTGGTTTTGGAGAAGAGAACGTCTGACTAAATTTTATACGGTTTAACCTTTAAACATTTTTACCCGGCAACAGAAGCGGCGTAAGAAATCATTGAATCATTTCTTATTAATGGTTTGCAAATCAATAATCTACTAATCCAATCAATTAAAATCCGGTCTTTTCATAAATGTTGATTTTACTATTGCTAATGGGCGCAGGGATTATTATTATTTTCCCATCCGTTAAAACAGTTATCGAAACTTGTCCGGTTGCACAAATCAGTTAAAAAATGAAAATCGCTCCCGGATACCGACGCCGCAGCTTTCACGGAAATATCCTGCTTTGTTTTCAGGATTTGTAGAATAAATGGCGGAAACCGGAAGCCCCGCCGAGAAATTGCACAGGGAATGTCCTTTTATTCATAAACCTAAGGAGGACGCCATGCCGGTTAAAAAATTGAAAGATTTTTTAGACAAAGAAGGCGTTAAATACGTTTCCATCATTCATTCCCCTGCCTATACCGCTCAGGAAATTGCCGCTCTGGCCCATATTCCGGGAAAAGAGCTTGCCAAAACCGTAATGATCAAACTGGATGGAAAGATGGCTATGGCCGTAGTGCCCGCTTCCTACAAAATCGATTTCGATCAATGCAAAAAGGAAACCGGCGCCGATAAAGTGGAACTGGCCGGCGAGGAAGAATTCAAATATCTTTTTCCGGAGTGCGAGATAGGGGCCATGCCGCCATTTGGGAATTTGTACGATATGGTCGTCTATGTTTCGGAAACCTTAAGCGAAGATGAGGCCATCGTTTTTAATGCCGGTACACATCGCGAGCTGATTCGTCTCAATTATGAGGATTTCGAACGAACCGTAAAACCCCGGGTAATCAAAATATCAAAAAAGATATAACCCTGCTTATTTGAACCTGAGCAGCATTGGTTCGCTTGTTGTAATGGAATCTAAATAACTGAAACTTATTAACCGCATCCGAATGGAGGTTTTATGGAAACGATTCCGCTTGAATCCATTCTCGTGCCCCTGACCGCTGTTTTGGGATTGTCGTTGACGGTTGAGCGCGTGCTGGAATTTGCAAAAAATATTCTGGAACGGATGATCGCCAGTAAAGAGGGTCGGGCCATACCGAAGCTGAAAACCGCAGATGATACAATTATGCGCATGGAAGATGTTTTGCGCAGGGAGCGTGCCTTGCGCGAAGCGGAGGAAGAGGCGAAACAGAATGCGCGGAAACGACAACAACTGCTTGAGAAACTGGATTCGGAAAAGGACTTAAAAAAACGGGAAGAAATCAAAAACGAATTAAAAGCGCTGGAAGATCAGAGTGAGTTCGATGAACGCGTTTCAAATGCAACCGTTCTTGTCGAACCGGCAACCGATCCCGACGACGGTAAAACCCTGCGCGTATTTATCCTGCAATTGCTGGGCGTGGTGATCGGTATTGTTCTGGTTCACTTTTCCGGCATTCAATTATTTAACAGTTTTCTCATGGCACTCGGTAGCCAAATCTGGCTTCCAAAATCTCTGGATTTCCTGCTGACCGGCCTCTTAATCGGCGGCGGCAGCGCGCCCATGCATGTGCTGGTACGGTTCATCACCGAGCGCAAGTTTATGCAGGAAAGGGATAAAGAACCGGCCGAAGATGCTCCCGCTGAAGAAACTAACGGCAATGCCGATAAACAACCCGCAGATGCACCGAAGGTTATTACCACGCCGGCAGCGGAAGAGAGCGACTGGGTCGATATTCCCTATAATGGCGGCGTGGATCGGGAAAAGCTGGAAAATATTCATGTGCGCAAACAGAATCCCGATCTGATTGTCTACCACCATACCGCCATGAACAGCAAGAGTACTTTTCAGGATGTGGTTCGGGTGATAAAGGACCGCAACTGGAGCACCGGTTATAATTGCGTGATCCACTACAGCGGATCGATCCATCCCTTCTGTCGCTGGGATCGTTACGGTAATCATGCCATTGGTTACAATATGCGGTCACTGGGTATTTCATTCAACGGGAATTTTGAGACGAATTCCGCTGTGCCCTTTTCCAATCCCTCCGGGCGGATGGGGCCCAGCCGTCCCAGTGAAGCGCAGCTTAGGGCCGGCGCCAGGGTGGTTGCCCTGTGGACATTCTTATACGATATTGAAATCGATTTCGAAAAAACAATTATTCCCCATAACAAAATATCCAGCAAAACCTGTCCCGGCTCTTCATTCCCCTATGATGAATTCAAAAAATGGGTAGAACATTTTCATAGTAAATGGAGTCAGTCTGATTTTGCCGGGGAAAAGATTGCCGCTTACAAATTAAAACCGTACTTATACGTATAGAAGGGAGAGCCAGATGGAAGTTATTTTAAAAGTAACCGTACTATTCACCCTGGTGCTGGCGCTTTCCTTTCTTATCGAGCGTCTGCTGGAGTTATTAAAAGCCATTTATGATTTGCTGGACAGCCGTCAGGACTGGCACCGGTTCTGGACACGGCGCGCCGTAAAAATCCGCGACCGCCTGCAGAGCCGACTGCATATTTTCGAATATGTGAAACCAAAACAGGCCGCCCGCCTTTTGAACCGCTTCAGAGATATGCTTCTTCCCGGCGACGGGAAAACCAAAACCACGCTGCCGGTACTTTCAGGCGACCTGGTCCGCTATATTTATATCAAAGTGGCCGGCAAGTTAATCGGCATTGCGCTCGGTATCGGACTGGCTTTCTGGATGCAGCTCGATCTGCTGGCGGTCTGGCAGGGATCCAGCGCCCAGGCCGTTTGGGATATTACGATTGAAAGCGAAAATCTGCGCATCGCTCTAACCGGTGTGATTATGGGACTGGGTTCGACGCCGGTGCATAAAGTGATTCAACGCATCGAAAATAAACGCAAGCTCAGGGAACAGAAGGGAGGACAGTCATGATTGGTGGTTATATGGATTTAATCGTTGCCGGTGCGCTCGTGGTGATTGTGCTGATCACCCTGCTTGTTTCAAGGATGGGATTGCTGCCCACGAAGAGTCTGCCCTTTGTTTTAGGGGCCCTGGCTGCAATTATGGGATTTTCGATCTGGCGCGAAACGCGTATGAAAGGCCTCAAAAATAAGCTGGAAAAACAGGAAGAAGCACTCAAAAAAAGAGAAGAAAAATTAAAGGAACTGAAGCAGACCTATGATGCATCCGAAGAACAATTAAAAAATGCCCGGATGGAACTTGAAAATATTCGCAAAGCCTACCGCAAAGCGCTTCTTCAGTTAAAGGCGGAAAACGAGCGCGAAAAAGAGCGCATCGACAATCTTGAAGGCGATGAACTGCTCAATGAGTTTATGAGCGCTTTTGGCAATCAATAATGACAGGAGTCCTTGATGATGATAAAAAATATGAAACTGTTTATCCTGATAATTCTCGCAATGCTTTTTGCCTCTATTAGCCAGGCTACAGCGCAACCCAGCCCTGAAGTTGAAATATTAAGCCAAAACGCGGATGGCAGTTATTTGTTAAAGATCGACGGGAAAAGGCTTCTTGCCATTCCGGAACAGGCGGCGCAAAATGCTTTAAAAACCAGGCAGGATTTGAAAACAGCCAAAGCCGAAATCGCGTTAAAGGATTCGCTGCTGGCCCAGTACGAGCGTAATCTTGCTTTGTATGATTCCACCATGCAGCATCTGCGTAATTATAATGTAATGCTCGAAGATACTTACCAGGGCTACAAGAAACTTTACGGCGATTATAAAAGACTGAAATATCCCTGGGTCAGTCTGGAAGGCGGCATTGGCGCCACAGGCGGCGACTGGCGGCCGGCAGTGATGTTCGGCGTTCGCGTACTTAAAGTGCATGTATGGGGGTTCCTGCAGGAACGCAATTCCGGCGCACTTGTCGGGGCGCATTTCGATCTGTTCTGATTGAATAATGGAAAAGGAAAGGCGATCCGGTTTGGCGCCTGCTGAATTTAATTTGCAACAAACCGCCTGAATCCTATAAATTAAGAATTATATGGCACATCATACAATCAAATCGGGATACCAACGTTTAAGTGAGCGGCTCAACCGTTTTCCGCAGGGCGCACCGCCGAACGAATTACTTTACAGCATTCTGGAAATGCTGTTCAGTGAAAGAGAAGCGGAACTGGTGTCGCTGCTGCCGATAAGACCGGTCACTGCAGAAAAAGCGGCCCGTATCTGGAATACGGATTTATCATCGGCACAAAAAACACTGGAAGAACTGGCCTCCCGGGCTATTTTGCTGGATGTCAGCCGTAACGGTAAATCTATTTATGTGCTGCCGCCGCCGATGGCCGGATTTTTCGAGTTTTCGATGATGCGTGTGCGGAAGGATATCGACCAGAAATTACTGAGCGAGCTGTTTTATCAGTATATCACTGTTGAAGAGGATTTTATTAAAGCCCTTTTAACAACCGGGGAAACACAGTTTGGCCGCACCTTTGTCCATGAGCCTGTTTTGAGCAGTGACAATGCTTTGCACGTGCTGGATTATGAAAGGGCCGGTGAAGTCATAAAAACGGCCACGGCCCGCGGAATCAGCATGTGTTACTGCCGCCATAAAAAAATGCACCTGGGCAAAGCCTGTGAGGCACCGATGGATATCTGCATGACCTTCGGCAGTACGGCATCGTCACTCGTGAAACACGGCTATGCCCGCGAAGTGGATGTCGCTGAAGGGCTCGATCTCTTGCAATTGGCATATGAGCATAATCTGGTGCAATTCGGCGAAAACGTACGCAGAAAAGTCAGTTTTATCTGCAACTGCTGCGGCTGCTGCTGCGAGGCTATGATAGCCCAGCGCCGTTTCGGTATGCTGCATCCCATTCATACAACAAATTTTATTCCCGAAATTGATGAGGAGAATTGCAACGGCTGTGGCAAATGTGTTAGCATTTGTCCGGTGGAGGCCATGACGCTGGTTACGGCCAACAATCCGCAAAAAACCAAACAAAAGCGGGCCAAACTGGATGCGGAAATATGTCTCGGCTGCGGATTATGCCTGCGCGCCTGTACAAAGAATTCCATTCAGTTAAAAGAGCGCGACGAGCGTGTGATTACACCTTTAAACACCACCCATCGTCTCATCGTGATGGCCATCGAACGGGGTAACCTGCAGGATTTAATTTTTGATAATCGCGTGCTCTGGAGCCACCGTGCTTTGGCCGCGCTGTTTGGTGTTATACTGAAGCTGCCGCCGCTCAAACAGATTATGGCCGGCGAACAGTTGCAGTCCCGATATCTGGAACGGTTGTTGTCAGGTAATAAAACGGCTAAAACCGCTGTAACCTGATTGCCATCCATCAGGCATCATGTATTTTGAATCGTGATCAAATTTCAAGGCTCTATGTCGTTTTGTGTGGGTATTATACATCATACGCAGCAGTATAAAACAGCGG
>CAYXRA010000164.1:0-10280 GCA_964467525.1 uncultured Calditrichaceae bacterium | reverse complement strand
GTTTGCGTGGTTACCCAATAGATATCAAATTGCTGCCATTCAAGCAAATTTTTCAACCGGTCTTCCAGATCGGCCAAATCGATTTTTTCGATTTCCCGCAAGAAGGATTCCATATTTAATAAATTACCGCAATAGAGCGCCGCTTTCAAAGTCAGCGTAATTCTGTGCCGCGGCGATTGACTGTTGAGGAAAATATTATCCCGCACTTCATCGCGGGCCTGCATAAGCTGTCTTTCATCCGGATAAATTTTTAATTTACGGTAGATGCTCTCCCAGCTCAGAATGATCTGTTTGGCATAACGCGTATCGACCTGCAGTTGAATATCAGGCATATAGTGCGGATATTGAATACTGGTAAGTCTGATTTCCGGGGGCGAACCCATATTGTAAAGATGCTTTTTATAAATCAGGCTCTTGTTTAAAAAATTATAAATTACTCTTTGTGAAATAATATATTCTGCGGCACTCCAATTTCTGTAGGTCGACTCCCTGAATCTGAAATAGATTTCATCATAATGCTCATGTTCCGATTCGATCAGGAAAACTCCGGGTTTGTGAAGCGTATCGGCCGGAATTTCTACGATACGCTGTGATTGCTTTGTTTCCTTATGGAAATTATCAGGACAAAACAGGATCATCCTCGGTAATATCCGGCGTACTCTGTAAAATTCTTTTTTGAATAATCCGGCATAAGGAGGCACTTTTACTTTCTGCTGATTAAAATTTCCGGGGACAAAAAAGTTTTCGAGTGCAGTAAAGGATTTTTGCCGGCATATTTGTCTGAAAACCGAATCGTTGTTTGTGGGATAGCCGTACACATAATATTGATCCAAATTAAATAAAGGCAATCCGGATGCATGGCTGGTAGTCAGGCTATCTGCAAAAAATAAGGACGGCTGATTTTCACCCGGGAATACCACAAACGGAAACGGCAATTGTTTATCCTGCAATACCATTGTTTGTGCGCCTGTTTTAGACACTCCGATTGTCATCAGAAAAGTGAACAGAAAAAAGAATGTCATTTTATACAATAAAGGATAATTATTCATCTTCATCAATCAGCCGCATCAAGTTTTTTTTAACAGCTTCGACGGGAAAGGCATATTCAGGATAAATATTAAAGAACAGATTTCTATTACCCAGATAGGCGCCGGACAAATATCTGAGTATTAAACGACTTTCTATATCCGCATGCAAATAGTTCGTAAGGAGTGTGTTTCTGGTATAATACCAGTTTTTCAAAATTGAATCCGGCAATGCCCGGAATACTTCCGCAATCGGCTCAATTAAATCATTTTTAATATTTATATCACCGGCGCCGAGTAATTGAATACTCAGATATGAATCACTGAAATTCCAGGGCGCGTAATATTTAATTTTCAGGGAAGGAAATCGTTGCATTAAAAACAGCTTAAGATAGTCTGCAAAAAAATGTTCGGCGATCACTTCCGTTTTCGAAAGCGGATTTCTTCTGATCTGAACAATCACATTGTCACCGCAGCGAAGAATTACATGTTTTTTTTCATTTTGCGAAGCTGAAAAATAATTATCCGGCCTATCCATCCCAATTGTATCTACGCTACTATAATTGAGGTAGGGATGTATATCCACCAAATCAAAACTGCCGTAAAAATGAACGGATAAACGGGTCATAGGCTTTTTTTCCTCATAAAATCGGTTGTAGCTTCTTTGTGAAGGCGCACGCAATTCTATGAATAAAGAATCGGGATTAAATTTTTCATAACGATACCAGATCGATGAATCACATTCGAAAATATATTTTGCAAAAGAAAAATTCCAGGACTCGTGGTAATTCCAAACCGGTTTTTTATTTAAAATATCAATAATATCCGCAAAACTTTGATTGAAGTTTTCCCTCTCACACTTAAGCAGGATATAACCCTGTTCCAGCCAGTTATAAGGTGACTCCGGGATATAGCCGGGTGCCTGATAATGAATCCGGCATGGTATTTTTTCCAGACTTTTGCTTATACTGTAAAGCAGATACTCTGCATAAAATAAATCACTGTTTGTACTGACGCTGTTTGTTTTATCCAAAAAAAAGGTTACATAAATAAAGGGTGATTTTCGATCCGGTTCCAGGGAAATAACCGCGCCGGAATCAAGGATAAGCTTTTTAGCGGATGCGTCTGCATGTGAAACAGACGCCAGTAGAATTGAAATAAGTAAAAATGATTTTATCTTTGATAAATGCATAAAAAATAATTTAGGTTATTGAGTCATTTAAAACAATACTTACTAATTATTTTTAAAAATGTATCGAAGATGTTATAATTATTGAAATTATAATTATCTTATCTGGTAGTCCAACGGAACTTACAAGGGAAAGCCCGGTAGATAATTTTATATTCGTAATAATACTTAAATATCAAAACAACCGGACAAAAGCGACGGTTAATCAAATGATCGGAAAATAGAAATCAATGTTTTATCCGGATTAAGTGAACGTATTATAATTTGAAAGCATTGGCCGATTTTTATTAGATTAAGATTGACTTTGAGATTTTTTTTTTTGATCTTTGATCAAATCATTAGAAAGCGAGGAAAAATGACAATTCAAGACAAAGTTACCAAAGCCCTGGATTCAATCCGACCTGGTTTACAGGCAGATGGTGGAGATGTTGAGTTCGTCCGTATAGATAATAACAATGTCGTCTATGTACGTTTAACCGGCGCCTGCGGCGGTTGCCCCATGTCGACGATAACCCTTAAGCAGGGTATTGAAAGAATAGTTAAAATGCAAATCCCGGAGGTTACTGCCGTAGAGGCGGTATAAAATTTTATATGAGGATTGCATCATGATAGAAGTTCGTGTTAACGGTATCTTTATAACACAAACACAGGCAAGCGGGATCATACTAAAAGAACAAGACGGAGAGCGTACCTTACCGATTGTTATAGGAGAATATGAAGCGCAATCAATCGCCCTGGCACTGGAAAACCTCACACCACCACGACCGATCACCCATGACCTGACTGTGAATATGCTCCATAATCTGGGCGTAAAAATTGAAAGTGTCCTTATCTCTGAACTTCGTGACAACACTTATTATGCCGTAATTCGTTTACGTAACAAAGATTTGGAAGAAATTGACATCGATGCCCGGCCCAGCGATGCGATTGCCCTGGCAGTGCGATTAGGCACATCAATATTTGTAAATGACCAGGTAATGCAGGAGGCTTCCTATATCCCGGAAGAGAAAGAAGATCAGCAGAAGGATTATCTGTATAAAACCAATGCTGATGAATTGGATGTATTGAAAAAGCAACTAAAAGAAGCGGTTGATTCTGAAGATTATGAAAAAGCTGCCGATTTAAGGGATAAAATTAAACGATTGGAATCAAGTTCGTAAATTTACCGTTTTATTGTGCAATTTGTGTACAGTTCGCCCCTGTTCCGAAAATCTGCTGAATTAACAGAGGAACTTCCCGATGACAGATTATCAATTTAAGGCAAAGTTATACGGAGTCCGGGGTAGTTACCCGATTTCGTCAGACCAGGGTACGGAAGTTGGTGGAAATACAACCTGTCTGCTTGTACGGACACCGGATCATATCGTTATTTTTGATGCGGGCAGCGGCATCATTAAACTAGGAAAAGAATTAGTCCCGGAAATAATAAAATACCGCCAGGAAGCCAAGAAGATTTTTCATATTACGCTGGTGTTTACCCATACCCATTCGGATCATCTGCTTGGATTACCCTTTTTCGCACCGATTTACATCCCGGGCGTGCACCTGCATTTTTTCGGTCCGGCTACACTCGGTGTTGACTTTGAAAAAATATTACGTAACCAGGTCGAACCGCAATATTTCCCGGTCAGTATGGATGAATTCCGTTCGCTTAAATCATTCCGTAATATCAACGAAAATATGTTCATCTATTTTAATCCCGATAATCCCGAACCACAGGTTGGCCAGGTTTATGAAACGGAAGCCGCTTTCAGCACACTGACACTCTATACGATGAAATACTATTTTCATCCCAAGGACGGCAGCTATCCTTACCGTATTGAATGGAATGATAAGAAAATGGTTTTTGCAACGGATGTGGAAGGTTATGTAGGCGGCGACCAGAGACTGATTAATTTTTCAAAAGATGCCGATGTGCTTATTCATGATGCCCAGTACACCGACGAGCAGTACAAGAAATTCGCCGGTTATGGTCACAGCAGTTTTGCCATAGCCTGCGATACGGCCAGACAGGCCAATGTAAAAAAATTATTACTGTTTCATCACGATCCGAATAACAGCGATGATATGCTCAGAGAAATAGAAGCAGATGCCAAAAAAATCTTCCCCAACAGCGAGCTGGCCACCGAAAAGTGGGAATGGAAATTATAATTCCCGCCGCGATTGAATCGCCCTGCCGATAGTTACCGTATCCACAAACTCCAGATGCGACCCCATGGGAATCCCGCTGGCAATGCGGGTAATTTTTACCGATTCATTTTTCAGCAAATTTGATATATAAATCATGGTTGCCTCGCCTTCGGTACTGGGATTAATGGCTAAAAGCAACTCATCGACCGGACGTCCTTTAACCCGAGCCACAAGTTCACTGATCCGCAAATCTGATGCGGAAACACCGGCCAGAGGAGAGATAACCCCGCCGAGCACATGATATAATCCATGATACTCATTGGAATCTTCAATCGCCATGATATCAACGATATCTTCAACCACACAAATTTTTGATAGTTCACGTCGCGTGTCATTACAAATGACGCATAAGGCCTGCTGGCTTATATTAAAACACTGCTCACAAAGCCGGATATCTTTCTTCACGGTTCGAATGGCTTCCATCAGATTATCCGCATATTCTTTATCACTCTTGAGAATAAAAATCGCTAACCGCTGTGCCGTTTTTTTACCGATACCGGGCAGATGGGTCAGCGCGTTGATCAATGTGTCAAGCGCGGGGATTCCGAAACTTTTCATTTTACATTCCCGGAAATTTGAAGTTACCCGGTAAATTGAGTCCCCCGAACATGCCGCCGGTAGCTTTCTGCATCTCTTCATTGGCGCGCTTCTGGGCGTCCTGTATCGCCTGGTTTACCGCCGCGGCGATAAGATCTTCCAGCATCTCTTTATCATCTTCACTGACCACTTCCGGTTCTATGTTTACGGACAGAATTTCCAGTTTACAGTTGGCCTTTACCCTGACCATCCCGCCGCCGGCTGAGGATTCAACGGTAATCGTTGCCAGCTCTTCCTGTATTTTCTGCATATCCTGCTGCACCTTTTGCGCTTGTTTAAGTAATGCATTCATATTAACCATATATTTTACTCCTGTTATTAAATCAATTCCAGATCAAATTCATCAATAAGTTTGGCATTGAGCGCATCTTCGCCGCGCAGCGCATGCATAATCTCTTCCTTATTGACGTTTTTTTTACCGGTATTGTCATTCTTTTTTTGTGCAGCCAGAACATTATAATCGCAACGCAGCCGCATTTTGAATTTTACGATCTTAGATACGATCTGTTCGATGGATTTCAGCTTTTTGCTGATCATATCTTTTTCAAATTCATTTACAGAACTAAAACGAATATGTACGTCGGATCCTTCCAGATCGGTTAATTCGGCGCTTTCCAGAACGGAAGCAAGAGAGGCCTGTTTTTTACTGATGTATTCAATAATATCGGGCCAGTAATGTTTAATTTGATCCAATGATATGGCATTGCCGCCCACATCTTCAGAATGGGGTGCAGAGGCTGCATAGGATTCCCGTCTTGAATCAGCTACGAATGAGTGCGGGGCTTTTTTTTTTAAGACGTCCAGTTTTTCAAGAACGGATTCCAAATCGAGCGCCGACGGCATTTTGGCCATTTTTATCAATCCCACTTCAAATTTGAGATGCGGCTGGGGGCTTGATTTTACCGCGAAACCGGTTTCGTGTATCATCTGCAGATAAGCGATCAGATCATTTTCGCTGAAATGCTGCGCGTTCTGCTGATATTTTTCAAGATAGTTTTCCGAGACGTCGATGAGTTCAGTCGAATTCATAGTGGCAGTGATCAGAATATTGCGGATATGTTCTTCCAGTCCGGCTAACAGCTCATTGAGATCATATCCGGAATCGAAAACGTCCTTTGCCAATAAAATCAAGCCGCGTAAATCTTTTTCACGCACCAGATCGCTGATTTGAAAATATAAGTCCTGATGGATGACGCCGAGCGCCTGAGCCACATTTTCGTAGCTTACTTTATTCCCGCTGAAAGAAATAATCTGATCAAGAATGCTTTGGGCATCACGCATCGATCCGTCGGCTTTTTTAGCAATCTGCAGCATCGCCTCATCCTCGATCTCAATCTGATCCGCTTCACAGATATGATTCAGATGTCCGATGATTGTCTTCAGCGGAATGCGTCTGAAATCGAATCGCTGGCAGCGCGAAAGTATCGTTGCCGGTACCTTGTGAATTTCGGTGGTGGCAAAAATAAAAAGGGCATGGGCCGGCGGTTCTTCAAGCGTCTTAAGCAGAGCGTTGAATGCTTCCTTGGTGAGCATGTGCACTTCATCTATGATATAAATACGGTACTTGCCCAGCGATGGCGTATAGCGAATATTCTCCCGCAGATTGCGAATTTCATCGATGCCGCGGTTGGAGGCGCCGTCAATTTCCAAAACATCCAGTGAATTTCCCAGAGTAATCGCTTTACAGGAAGGGCATTCGTTGCAAGGTGTCGGCGTCGGCCCCTTTTCACAGTTCACTGCTTTTGCCAGAATCCGGGCAGTGGTGGTTTTGCCGATGCCACGCGGACCGGTAAAAATATAAGCATGGGCAATACGCTGATTTTTTATGGCATTGGATAGGGTTTGCGAGACATGATCCTGACCGATTATTTCATTAAATAACTGGGGGCGCCAGCGACGAGCCATTACGACATAAGACATGACAGTTCACTCTTATTAATTTCAAATTAAATAGCCAGGTAAACCCACGGCACATAGTACGAACACTTACCGCTGCTTCCTTCCGGACCTGACGGAGTTGGGCGCTGCACTATTGCGTGGGACCTGGCTAAGTCGATAATCATCATTGTCAAAGAATTTCAAATTTAATGATGATTGCAGGATAAGTCAAGGTCAACCGGGATGCACGTTTCAGCGAAAGTTTGGTATAATACGAATAAATTCAATCCGATATCATTATCAAACTAAAACCTGGCTTCATTAAAAAAAACTTCGATTTTTTTTACAAGGCCGCGGCGTTCGAATATAGCGATGCTTATTTCAGGGTCGAGTATCAATCCCGAATATTTTTTTGTTTTACCATCCGAAAAAGTGACAATCATTTTTTCACTGTCACTCAACCTGTAGATAAACGGCACCTGGGCCAGGGTAAAAACGAGTGTACCCGGGCCTGTTTTCAATTGTTCTTTTCGATCTCCGGTATTATAATAAATAAAGTTCTGCTCTTGCTTCGGAAATTCTGATTTTGGCAGCAAGCCGGGTTCAATCCTGATTTGTCCATTTTCTATCCTGATGCCCAACTCACCCCAGCGACTCAAAATATCCTCTTTCACCTGACCGGTCATGCCCGGCTGCTGCACCCCGGCGTGGCCCGGTGTGTGCGAATAGGGATCCGTGGGAAAGCCGCCATACAGATCGGGTGATTTGTGAACGCCGATACCCGCTTTGATTTCGTTATAATGCCGTTTGATTTGCCGAATGATTGTTTGGTCCGCACCTTCATCTATAGCTCGAAAATAACATTCCTGCACCGCCAGCCCCAGTTTCGAGACCATGTGCCAGTAGGTTGATCCCAGTCCTTCGTATTTGAAAAAGGTGCCGGAACGCCCGGTAAACGACTGGTGATCGAACATCTTTTCGTAAATATCTGAAATCAACGCAGCTTCTTCGTCAACCAGTGGCTGATACTGCTGTTCCAGATTTTTCATGCGATCATCCAGAACAGCCGCATTGCGGATATCTCCGTTGAAGTGAACGGCGCCGTTGTTGTCTTTAACTACAACGTCCGTATTCCCCTGCTGAATGAGTTCCTGCAGCAGTTGCGAGCGCTTAAAATCCGCCCGCGGGATATGATTCTTTTCAGTAAACCGCGGCAGCCTCCGGTCGGGATAAAGCAGGTAAGTTGTCTGGTCTTCACGATACAGATTGCTGTTGCGCAGGGCATCCAGAAGTTCGACGGTTTCCTCGGCGGAAATCAGGCCCGAACTTAGTACAGCCACCTGTCCTTCAAGCATTTCGTACAGGTAACGAATACGAATTTCATTTTCACTGATACGGATCAGATTATAGGCATGGTAGAGATGATCATCACGGCGATTGGCGCGAATCGAATGGTCGATGTAACGCTGCATCAGCTTAAAAAAGCCGATCAGGTCATCTTTCTGTAAATTATAATTAATGCCTGCAAATCCCTCATTATAAAGTTGCCGGCGATAATCATTGCCAGCCCGACCCAGAACGTCGGTCATATCCTTGCGGTCGCGGTCCGTAAAGCTGCCATCAAGCCGATCACGGAAACGATTGAGTTCAGCGATGCTGGCGTTCAGCCATTTCACAATTTCACCGGAAATGGTAAATTTTGTATTTTGGGAGGCCTGCAGCAGTTTCAGGATGAAATCAATGTGACGGCGCAGATAATAGAGGGTGACCATCGAAACGCCGTTACCGACCAGTGCATTGTTGGCATCATTCCATTCCGGTCGCTGCGTGTTCAGCCAGATTCCTGCTTCGGGCACAAAATTGGAAAGTTTGGCCAGCACGGGCACCAGCAATTTTTCCATTAAACTGACATGATACAGCTTGCCCTGCGCATCATGAATTAATTTCGCCCGTTCGCCCTCTTTATTGCACCGTTTTTTTATTTGCTGATCGAGCTGCTTATCAAAATCAACCGTATCGTACGGATTCTCTAATATATCATCATACTTTTTAATACGATACGGTACATTTGCATAGGCGAACATTGCTTTGTTCAAAAAGATATCCAGCCTCTCAGGGTGAAAATGATGCGACAGTTCGAGCAGTTTGGTCAAATAAATGATCTGATGGTCGCCCCAGTACCCGATGTATGACCAGGGATCGTCAGGGTCCATTACTTCCCAGTCGATGCCGTCGCGGGTCAGGCGGTAGGGGTTGTACCCGTCCGCGGTCGATGCGTTTACAAAACGGCTTATCATAGCTTCCAGGTATTCGGGATAAGATACGGCCAGCGCCTCCCAGTTCTGAAAAATATCGCGCCAGTTGCCCTGATAGTTCAGTTTCTTATTTCCCTTTTCATCACGGATATCGATCGAAAATTGATTCCAGGGCCGACTGGGATCGCCATGGCGGCGGCTGAAGGACAGGGGCAGGTATTCGTAACACAATCGTTCGAAATCAGGATTGCCCGAGGCTTCGGCTTTCCGGATCAAATCGCGGTATTCGATTTGTTCATTAACAGAATCAAGCAGTTTTGCGAATGTTTCGAAATTCATTTTATCTGCGCTCGCAAGAAATGTTAGGAAATCTTTCCTGTCAATCCGATAGCCATCCTCAAAAATACCGCCGCGCATCACATTGAATAACACATTGGAAAAATGGCGTGAAGTTGTGAGCCTATCCGCCGATTTTTGAAGCCCGTCCGCTTTGGCAATGATGCGCAGCAGATTTTCGGAACCCTGCGAAATATCCTGTTCGACCTCATCAATAAGAGTATTATTGGTTTGCAATTGCTTTTTCAGCGAAGCTACCTGTGCCGAGTCCTGATCCACATCGGCGATAATGTACCACGTTTGCGGGTCATTAGGCGAAAGGTTTAATGCTGCATTGATCAGATAAGCACCGCGCGCCGCACGGATATCCTGTTCCCTTAGGACCGGATCGCCTCTGCGCAATGCGTTCAATTGACGTGAGGAAAGCAGGAACTGTTCCGCATTCAAACCGATAGACCAAACGGTAGTCGCGCGCAGCGATTCACTCGGTTCGGCGCGATCCACCGGGATCGAGCTTAGGGAAAATAAACCGAGTCCGCAGTCTTCTTCCAATTCATTTTTTTTGTAGGCGTCGACCAGTGTGCTAAATTCATTCTGAAAGGCCTGCTCTACACCCGATGGCAGAATGTTCTGAATGCCATCGATCAGTTCAATTGTAACTTGTTCATCGCCACGGTTAACTAGTGTTGACTTTTTTATGATTCCGAAACGGTCGCTGCTCATCCAGGCATAGCGAAAAGCGATATTCAAATCCCGGTTAATTTCTTCAAAGATGAGCTTATTGCCGTAAATATTTTTATACAGATTACG
>CAYXRA010000163.1:0-10373 GCA_964467525.1 uncultured Calditrichaceae bacterium | reverse complement strand
TTCGGGTGCCTGCGCCTTTGGGGCCCGCCCCCACGGGGCCCGCCCCTGCGGGCCGTCTTTTCAGTTATACCGCTACCTTAAGATTCAAAACACTCACATGGCGGTATAAAAAAGGTATGTTTTGCATCTCTATTATCAAGTATGATTTTAACTTGTTTTGGTATATCTCCGGTATCTGCCAGGTACCTTATCAATACAACCGTATCTAATAAATAATTCATGGTCAGAGTTTAAAATTATTTAAGTTGTTTGTCGAACTCTTTCGTAACGAATGTATTTCTTCCTCTATATTTATTCTTTCAAATCCTTTATCCTTCCATATCCCTGCCAGTGATTCTTTTGTTTTTTTTGATGAGCTCAACTTTAACTCAGTATTAAATAAATGAATTATTTTATATATAGCTTTATGATGCTCTGACGGTATCGATTCGAGTTCTTTTAATAACTTTTTTTTATATATTGTTGCCATATTATCAACACAACATTCATTTTTTTATAGTTTATTTATTTTTGAAATTTTTTATTTCAATATATCTTTTATGCCCGTAGATTTCAAGCTCAAGTTCTCAGTCGTTACGCTGCCCGTAAATTTAACAACCGTTCCCTAAATTTCTTATTGATTTCTTCATTTGTCACCTGCTCCGTGTAATCCTTGTTAAAATGTTTTCTTCATTTAAATGGCTTTTGTCTATTACACCGGGGCTTGCCCCGTGTAATCCCTTATTACACTACCCGCAGTATACTGCTCAATTTATTTATAGTGGATTCTAAGATTCGTTTGAATAATTTACCTAAAATTTCTATTAGATTTCGCGAATGCGTATTTTTTGTGATGTAATGACAATAAATTTCTTGAATAGATCATCTTTATATTTCAGAACAACTTTTAGCATAGCTTTTATTATAGCTTCGAGTTCATTTGAACTATAGCGTAAAAAAACAACCCCTACGTTTCTATAACCATGTACAAAAACCCATTCGCCAAAATCGCTGTCTTCGGTAATTAATATTGCTGAACTTTTACTAACTATTTTTACTATTTCATGGTCACTTAACCCGGGATTCATCTCAGAAATTTATTCTACGGAATACCCGGTTTCTCTTAAAGAGGTAACTATGTTTTTATGCACGCATTCATCAGCAAACAATTTAAGAGGCAAGAAGTTCCTCCCTTGAAATTACATCAGCAGAGTAAGCCAGCGCTGCACGAATATCATCTTCAGTTAAGTTTGGATATCCGTTTAATAGTTGCTCATTTGTAATTCCCTCTGATAATTTCTTAATAATAAGTTCAATGGTAATTCTTGTTCCTTTAATGCATGGTTTACCTAGCATCATATTAGGATTTACTGAAATTCTTTCTTTATAATTCATACCTTACCTCACGGTTCGAGATAAACGAACTATTCATTATTTGTATTTAATTTATATTGTACAACTGTTACGGTAATCAAATCTTCGCCCTCATTCGGCGCACTGCACACCAGCCACACCAGTCCAATCCCAATCACTAAAAACAGATTAATATATGTTCTCATCATCATCCCAAACATTTTGGTGCTTAAACCAGCTAAACCCCTAAACTGCTAAACCTCTAAACTGCTAGCCCCCTAAACGATTAACGATATCCATTTCACTCTAAACGATTCAACAATTCAACGCTTCAACCTCTTCATCTTTTCCCACCCTTTACTATTTACTCTTTTCTCTTTCCTCTTTACTTCTTCATCCCCATCCGCGCGCAACCTCCCGCTTCTTTCATGGATTAAATTAAAGCGGGGCCTTTTTACTTCTATTCTCTTCCCTCCAGATACTGATCCCCGTTCCCAGCTCAAGCCACCTTTCTATTTAACGCCTCTTCAATTTGAATAAGTGTTTTCTGAATTAATTCAACTTCTGGTGTTTCTACCAGTACTTCCCCGCATTTTTCACACTTCCAAACTTCAAGTTCATCAATTGTAAGGTGGATACCCTTTCTGTCCGCATGAAAAATATCTTTTTGTTTTTTTAATTTGCCACTACAATATAAGCATTCCATTATTTTTTCCTTTTTTTTAAACTTTTATCCCACTTATTAGAATCAGGAATATAGGCTGTTATAACAGCAAGATATGTATCTTTTGGTGCACATACAACATGCACAGCCCTTTCATTAATCCTGTCATTGATTAAACAACTATGCCCTCTCTTGTCCTCCGGATAATCCTCAATTATATTGCCTTTAAATATTTTATTTTCCACCTCAGCAGTCTATATTAGTCTGTCTTCCGCATTCATTTGTTTAAGAACATGTTGCGTATACAGTATTTTTCTTTCCGCTTTTTCTATGATTGTTTTCTTAAAAGCTTCCAGCATGAATTTTTCTTTCACATTTCAATCTGATTAAAACACGAAATTAAAACAATATAAAATAATTGATGCCCCCCATGCGACTCAAAGTGAAATCATTTGCAATCCGGCAAGATTTTATATCGCGTCATTCATGGATGAAAATTAAAGCGGGATATTTGAGTTTAAGTCGGGGCCTCTCCTCTTCTTCCCGATTAACGAATAACGAATAACGATGTCCACTTCACTCTAAACGATTCAACAATTCAACGCTTCAACCTCTTCATCTTTTCCCACCCTTTACTATTTACTCTTTTCTCTTTACTTCTTCATCTCCATCCGCGTGCGACCTCCCGCTTCTGACTCCTTACCTCCGCCATCAATACCCCGCCCCAACCATATTATAAGCCTCGCTGTTCATCTCCATAAGCGCAATGTATAAAGCCTTATTCCTCTCCTCAAGATCATCCTGATCTGCATACATCTCCGCCAGCACCTCCCGCATCCTTCGCAGCTCTTTAAGCCGTCCCCGCCATTTTTCATCAGCGCTTGTCAGATCAATCAGTTCAAAGCCCCGTTCATAACAGCGCAAAACATTATCCATATCGTTTTGTTTAAGCAGATTCTTCGCCCGGTTCAGCTCATTACCGATCATTAGTATCTGCTGTCCCCTGGAATACCTGTTCCATTTTTCAGGGCTCAGCTGCTTATGATGTTGCAACGCATACATCTTTATCTCAAAATCAATTGATTGATTATTTCAGTGATTTTCCTGCGGATTGCCGCAGCCTTTACCTCCATTGCCCGGTTGCCGTTCGCCGGTCTGATATTGATAAACGAGGTAAATTCAAGATATGCATCATTCTCTTTCTCAGGATAGATATTACCACCCCACAACTGACTCTGATCCGATCCCGTTTCCAGCAGCATCGTTTCCAGATCCGCATGCATTTCCGCATCGATGGCAATAATTTCTTTTTCGATATCCACCACAAATTTAATCAGCTCTTCAAATCCGCTTTCCCGCTCTTCCCAGATTTCCGATAACTGATGTGGTTCTTTTATAATACGCATTTCAATAAGAATATTAATATTTTCTTTTCAAACTAAAAATATCCGCCAATCTCTGCCCGTTTCTTTACTCCATGCGCTCCGAAACCCATGCTTTCTGTCTTCCATTCTCCCAATCTCCCAACCTTCCAATCATCCATCCTTTTCCATCCGCGCGCAACCTCCCCCAACGAATTCCCCCTTCGAAAACCTGTCCCGCAGCGGCGGGAGGGGATTTAGGGGGATGATTCACGAATAACGAATAATTAGTAACGCTTCCTTCTTCTCTTACCGCTTTTCTCATTTCTAATTACGCTTTCCTTCTTATCCTGCGCTCTTCTCCTCCGCCCAGTCCAGGCACTTCAGCACACCCGGCTCAACCTCCCGGTACTGCCATCCGCTCTTGGGACAAACCATAACGCCTTCGGCGTCCGGCTTCGGCAGTTTCTTCCCGTGCCGGCTCATCCAGCCGATCCGCTTTGCCGGCACGCCCGCTATCAGTGCATAATCCGGCACATCACTGATAACCACCGCCCCGGCGGCGATAAACGCAAACCGCCCGATATCATTACCACAGACAATCGTCGCATTAGCCCCGATCGAAGCGCCGTGTTTCACCAGCGTCCGTGCATAGTATTCCGATCCCCGCTGCGGGAACTCACAGCGCGGCTCAATAATATTCGTAAACACCATCGAAGGCCCGCAGAACACATAATCTTCCAGTTCCACCCCTTCATAAATTGATACATTATTCTGTATTTTGCAAAAATCCCCGATGGTCACATTATTACCCACATTCACGTTCTGCCCGAACACACATTTTTGCCCGATGCGCGATCCCGACTGAATATGCGAAAAATGCCACACCTTCGTCCCCGCGCCAATCGTCACCCCCTCATCCACGTATGACGATTCGTGTACGAAATAGTCTTTATCTGCCATATGCACACCTTATTGTTTTGTTAGGAAAGAGAAATGAGTAAAGAGAAAAGCGGATTTAATATTTAACCTAATAGCTCGGATTTTTCTGATTTCAAAAACCTTATATAACCGTCTACCAACCTGATTGCTTCTAATATATCATTATCTAATTCATTAAAAATATCCGCTTTTACATAATTTTGATCTAAACTTGTTATCAGGTGATCTTGCAATTCATAAATTGAACCACGTGCAAGCCGGCAAAACTGAATATTTTCTTTATAGTGATATCGCCCGTAACCTTCTGTAATATTTGTCGTAACGGAACATGCGGCTTTTCGCATTTGTAAGTTTAAATTGTATCTTTCTTCTTCAGGAAATGTTTTTATGATAGAATATATCTTTTGTCTTATTTCTCTGGCTTTCTGCCACACAACCAAATCAGTAAAGTGTCTAACAGCCTTCTTTTCCAAAAACATCCCTCAGTGTTAATGCATTCATCTTTAAATGTGCTTCAGGCCCCATCATTTTCCACATAAACATGCACAACTAAGCCGATCTCTTTCCTATCCCTCTTTTCTCTTTCCTCTCTACTCTTTACTCTTTCCTCTTTCCTCTGTTCTCTTTTCTCATTTCTTTTCCAAAAGCATAGGATGCGCATAATACCCCTTAACCCCGGTGGGCGTGGCATGCCGGATATCATAGGCCAGTTCAATACTCGGCCGGGCGTCTTCCAGTCCGTAGCCCCTGCCTTCAAGTATATCTTTATAAACAACCGTATGCAGATCGGTAAAGCCGCCGCTGAATTCCACCTCTTCCCCGTCAATCGTAATCGACCGGAAGGTAGGATAGCCGTTATTAACCGCCGCTTCCGGAAGATCATTTTTATCCAGTGAAAGGAACCAGCGTACATTGGCATCTTCCAGTTCAATAAATCCACCCGCTTTTTTATGATCGGCATAGTGCACTTCCCAGTGCTGCGGCTTGCCGAATATCCACATCAGCATATCAAAAAAATGTATACCGATATTCGTGGCCACACCACCCGACTTTTCAAGATCACCCTTCCAGGAATAAAAATACCACTTACCGCGGCTGGTAATATAGGTTAAATCAATATCCGCCTTCTTATTATTCTTTCCTTTTTCCCTTGCCACTTTTGAAATCTCGGATGATTTTATCCCGCGTGATTCAGGATGAATCTTTTCGCGGGATTCTTTTAACTTGATAATCTCCGGATGCACCCTTAATTGCAGCACATTATACAGACGTCCTTTACTCTCTTCTTCCACTTCCTGCAGGGCGTCGATATTCCAGGGATTCAGCACCAGCGGTTTCTCGCAAATGGCATGCGCACCTACACGCAGGGCAAAACGGATATGGGCATCATGCAGGTAATTCGGCGAGCAGATACTCACATAATGAATTTCTTTACCCGCATCTTTACGGCGCAGCTTTTCCACATGCCGGTCAAACCGTTCAAACTCCGTAAAGAAATCCACTTCATCGAAATAACTGTCCATAATGCCAACCGAATCCGCCGGATCAGTCGCGCAAAGCAGGCAGTTACCGGTATCCTTAATCGCTTTCATATGCCGCGGCGCGATATAACCCGCCGCTCCGATCAATGCAAAATTTTTCATAATGTCGTTTTGATGTTTTTGTTATGTAATATGAATTTAAGCTCGAAAATATGTTTATAGAAATATTCTAACCGCCAATATTCTTTTCATCATATCCCTTATTCTTCCGCATTACGGTTAAAATATCTTGCCTGGACAGGAAACATCCGTTTATTGCCTGTTTTCCCCGAACCAGTCGTTAACAAATCGATTCGCAATTGAGCGTACCTTTTCAGCTTTCTGCCGTGCATTATTCGCGTCCCGTGCTTTATATGCTTCATATGGCAGCCAAAGCGCATCATCTGTAATACCCGGATACCTGCTCAATGAAACTGCAGGCTCGATTTCTTGAGAAATCTTTACTGCCTCTGATAATTGTTTATGCCAATCTTCAGGGAATCTTCCATCTTCTATTAAAACTCTTAATTCGCCTCCGACAAAGTGGGTCTTCTTAAAAACGCCAATCGATATCATTATTGCTTTAATAAATTTCTCCACAGCCTGTTGAAAATGATATACCGATTTATCATAATAAGCGTCATCACTTAGTTTTATACCAATCTCAAAATCTCTCTCACCATCGTAAAGCATAGCCCTTGCGAAATCTTCATTACTAACATTAGAGATAAAAATGTTGGCGCCCCGGCCTTTACGGGAAAAATCCAACCATCCTTAATCTTTTGTATATTGTTGTTTTTTATGTACTCACGAACTTCATCGATCAATTCGGCTAAAAAATTTCCCGTATCAAGCAAAACGACGCCTTCAACGGATATGTCCAGAAAAAGTGGATTATGATTTTTAAAGTTTGATATGGTCTCCTCTTCCGTCATTAATATAATATCAAGCGGTATTGGTGGAAGTTTCTGTTTAAGAGCAGCAATTGCTTTACCTCTCCGGTGCCTTTTTTCCGGAATATCTGAAGCAACAACCAATAAATCCAGATCAGATTCTTTTCGGTATTCATTTGTGACTCTCGATCCGAATGCAGCAATTCCGATGATTTTATATGCTAATTCGTTTATCGGAACTGTTTTCAGAGTTTCCCGAAACTGATTAATATCCAATTTACAGGCTTTCCGGTGTTTAAAATTAAATATTCAGTTTATAATATGTATACAAGTATAAAGTGAAAAAATTATATTTTAGAACCTATACCGTGCCGTTTCTTTTTGAGGCATTTCTATGTCGAACCTGAGGTCCTTTATTTAAGCAGGGTCATTCGAATACACACTGCTTAATCTTGTTAATTTACCCGTTCTTACCTTCTTGATTATTCTGATAATTAAGCAAATCAGAGCAAAAATCGCAGTTTTATCTACAGCTCCGCCCCGTCACTTACATGCCCTCTTTTTTAGCATGCAAATTTGGGGCTCTTCACAGTCCCTGAAGTAATATGTTGGATTAGTCTGATGATATTGCGACACAGGTTACAGCAAATACTTCGCCGTAACCGCTATTCATCATATCGCTTTCGCAAAGTGTGCTATCCGCCACCAGACTAACTTTTTATTTATTATTAAAAATTTATGAAACGGGATGCATCTCGGGCAATAATCATCTGTAAGATTTCTAATTCTTGCACCAACCCTCAATTTTTAATAAAGGGCAAAAGTATAGGAAAAATTACAATTCATGTCAATCAATTTTCAGCAACCGAATCAGTTATTAATATAACTATTGATCATCAATCCCGTTTCTATCAATAAAAAACAAATCAGGAAAACAACACCCTAATATCTCTAAACATCATTCGCATAAATGATATAACTTCAATAAACCCAATTAAAATATGGGCAATTTTGTTTCCCGGCATCCGGTCTTTTTAATTATAATATTATGTCTGAAATTTGTTTTTTACCTCCCCCGTATATTCGTATGTTTATTTATTTTCTTTAGTGCCGGTATCGGCCTGAATATCTGTTCAATTCATCCTGATGCTTAATTTATTACTTCTATCATTGTACCTGCAAATATTTTTCTGACCTGTATCACATTTAATTATATGATTATGCTTAATTTATTTTCTTTGATTTACAAATTTTCGTATTTTTACGGGATAAGAAATCAACTGGCAATAAACTACTTACAGTTAACGATTAGATTAAATACAGGAGTCGTATATGTCAAAGAAACTGATACCGCCCCATGGCGGCGAACTAAAACCCCTCATGCTCGAAGGAGACGCACTTAGCACAGCAATGGAACAGGCAAAAAACCTGGCTGAGGTACGTCTGACATCCCGTGAAACATCCGATTTAATCATGATGGCCATCGGCGCCTTCAGTCCGATTACCGGATTTATGGGTCAAAAAGATTATCTCAGCGTTGTTGAAAAAATGGAAATGTCCGACGGTACGCTCTGGCCCATTCCCATCACGCTTTCCGTTACCGAAGATCAGGCTAACAAACTTTCCATCGGTGATGAAATAGCTCTGATCGATGATGAATCCGGTACTCTGATGGGCAGTATGACAATAGAAGAAAAATATACCTATGATAAAAAACACGAAGCAGAACATGTTTTCAAAACAGAAGATGAAGCCCACCCCGGCGTTGAAAAAATCTATGATCAGCATGATATCCTGCTTGCCGGTCCCGTCAAAGCATTCAGCGAAGGGCACTATCCCGAGGAATTCGGCGATTACTATGCCCGTCCCGCTGAAACCAGAGCGATCTTCGCCGAAAAAGGCTGGCATACCATCGCCGGTTTCCAGACACGCAATCCCATTCACCGCTCCCATGAATTCGTAACAAAGATTGCCCTCGATGTCAGCGACGGCATTCTGATCCATCCCCTGGTCGGAAAGCTCAAGGCCGGCGATATTCCGGCTGATATCCGCATGAAATGTTACGAAGTGCTGCTCGATAAATACTATCGCCGGGATAACGTCGTATTAAAAGTTTATCCCATGGAAATGCGCTACGGCGGTCCACGCGAAGCCGTTCTCCATGCTATTTTCCGCCAGAACTACGGCTGCACCCATCTGATTATCGGTCGCGACCATGCCGGTGTCGGCAGCTACTACGGCCCCTTCGATGCCCAGAAAATCTTTGAAGATATTCCCGAAGAAAAACTGCAAATTAAACCGCTCAATATCGACTGGACCTTCTGGTGCTACCAATGTGAAGGCATGGCCTCAATGAAAACCTGCCCGCACGGCAAAGAAGACCGCCTGCTGATCAGCGGCACCAAACTGCGCGATATGCTCGCAAACGGCGAAATGCCGCCTAAAGAATTCAGCAGACCGGAAGTCGTAAAAATCCTCATGGACTACTATCAAAGTCAATAGAATGTAAACAAACATTCAGTGAACCGGCGGCGATCCTGCAATTGCTAACGACTGCATTTAGGAACGCCGTCTGTTTTTGCTTAATCCAAAAATCTGTTAAACAGGATTGGAAAACATAAAAAATAAAGGAGTAAATAATATATGTCAGATCAGAAAGCCACCAATATTACCTGGCACGAAGGTGCAATTAATACCGAAGACCGTGAGCGTCTCCTTGGACAGAAAGGATGCGTCATCTGGTACACCGGTCTTTCCGGATCGGGGAAATCCACCCTGGCCCATGCTGTTGAAGAAAAACTATTCGAACAAGGCAAACTCACTTACGTACTCGACGGAGACAATATCAGGCACGGTTTAAATAAAAACCTCGGCTTCTCACCGGAAGACCGCGAAGAGAATATTCGCCGTATCGGTGAGGTTGGCAATCTCTTCGCCGATGCCGGCGTCATTACCATGACTGCATTCATCTCGCCGTACCGTTCAGACCGTGATAAAGCCCGCGCCCTGCTTCCTGAAGGCCGTTTCATCGAAGTATTCGTTAAGGTACCGCTCGATGTCGCCGAACAGCGCGATCCCAAAGGATTGTATAAAAAAGCCCGCGCCGGCGAAATTAAACAGTTCACCGGCATCGATGCCCCTTACGAAGAACCGCTCAAAGCCGAACTGGTGATCGATACCAGTGAAGTCTCTCTCGATAAAAGCAGTGAAATCGTGATTACCTATCTGAAAGAAAAAGGATTTGTCTAATCCTGTAATATCTTATGCCGCATAACGCCGGGACTATCAACGGAAAAGATGATAGTTCCGGTCTGCAGGCATAATTGATTTTTATATAATAACCCTTTGACTAATCACCAAAATCCGAATTCAAATAGCTGAATTCAAAATATTAACTCTCTCTGCGTGGCCTTTGCGTCTTTGCGCAAAATTATCCAAACGCCCATAAATTCAGAACTCCAGACTTAGCGTAAACTAAAGTGTCGCTAATTTGTATCATAAACTTAGATTTCTGAACCGAAACAATCACTGTTTATTTAATTATTGTAGTTTAAGGTTTTTATTTGAAATTTCCTTGTAGAGGAATAATTATTGTAGAAGTAATACGGTTCTATGTCGTTTTGTGTGGGTATTATACATCATACGCGGCAGTATAAAACAG
>CAYXRA010000162.1:0-10443 GCA_964467525.1 uncultured Calditrichaceae bacterium | reverse complement strand
ACAGCATTCGGAAGTCGCTCCCGGGTTTACCCACACAAAACGACATAGACCCAAATCATCTCTAAAACGGAAGAAATATTGGTTAAATAGCTACGTTAGTTGGCATAGATTTTTCGCTGTCAGAGGCAGTCGATATTTGTATGTCAAAAGGCAGATAATTCCTTGAATAACCGCACCCGTTCCTCCAGCTCTTCTTTTTTCAGATCGATAAGCCGGTTGAAGCTGAAATCTTCCACATTAAATGAAGCGATGGCACTGCCGTAAATTACCGCTTTTCGCAATGTCTTTTCAGAAAGATTATTTTCTTTGGCCAGATAGCCCATAAAACCGCCGGCGAAAGTATCTCCGGCGCCGGTTGGATCGATGACTTTTTCCAGGGGAAAGGCCGGTGCAAAAAAGAATTTTTCATTATGATAAAGCAAAGCACCGTGTTCGCCTTTTTTAATAATTATCGTTTGCGGCCCCATAGTAACAATTTCCCGTGTTGCCGTCATTAAGTTTGAGCGGCCGCTAAGTTCCCGTGCTTCCTCATCATTTAAAATTAAAATGTCACAGCGTTTAATAACCTCCTTAAGCGTGGGCAATTTTCCGCTGATCCAGAAATTCATGGTATCGAGAACAGTCAATTTTGGTTTTTCGATTTGATCGAGCACATTCAGCTGTAAAACCGGGTCGATATTAGCCAGAAATATGTATTCGGTTTTGCGGTATTCGAGGGGAATTCTCGGCTGAAAGTCCTCGAAAACATTCAGCAGCGTAAAAAGGGTATCGCGTTTGTTCGTATCTTCGTGATAGCGTCCGCCCCAGCGAAATGTTTTTCCGCTTTCAACATACAATCCGTTCAGGTTTACTTTTCTTTTCTTGAGAAATGAGATTTTGGATATATCGAAATCGGAACCGATCACGCCAACCACGTTAACCGGACTGAATAAACTCGCAGCAGCACTGAAATAGAGTCCCGATCCGCCCAATGAATCTTTAACTTTACCGTATGGAGTTTCAACCGTATCGTAAGCAATTGATCCGACAACTAAAATACTACGCATCATTTCTCCTGTTAAGTTACATTTTTCGTGGTGCATTAATGCCCAGCAGGCCGAGTCCGTTGGCTATCAAAATTTTCGTTGCGGTAATCAGGGCAATTCTGGCGTGGGTCAGCCGTGCATCACCGCTGATCACGCGGCAAACCGTGTAAAATTTATGAAACAGCGTGGCTAAATCGTACAGATAATTGACAAGCCGGTGCGGCTCAAAATTGAGCGCGCTGCGTTCAACCTCTACCGGAAATTCAACGAGATGCTTAATCAGGCTGATTTCCTCGTCCTCTTTGAGCTGATTGAGCTCTGCCTTTACCCTGAGATCAATACCGCTTTCCTCTGCAAGCTGAATAATACTGCAAATCCGGGCATGGGCATACTGAATGTAATAAACCGGATTTTCATCGGATTGTGTTTTAGCCAGGGTCAGGTCAAAATTTAGATGGGCATTCATGCTGCGCATCAGGAAAAAGTAACGCGTCACATCAACGCCAACCTCGTCCATCAGCTCGTCGAGGGTAACAAAATTAGCCTTCCGGGTGGACATTTTTACCTTTTCGTCGCCTTCGGTCAGCGTGACAAACTGATGAATGAGTACTTTAATTTTGTCCGTGTCGTAACCCAGCGCTTTAACCGCGGCCAGCACATCAGGGTAGGTTGCGATATGGTCGGCACCGAACAAATCGATGATCAGGTCGAAGCCGCGCTTTACTTTCTCTGCGTGATAGGCAGTATCGGGCAGACGGTAAGTCGGTTCGCCGCTGCTTTTAATAAATACCCGATCTTGTTCAAAGTCCAGTTTGCTGGTCAGAAACCAGGTCGCTCCTTCGCGTTCGGCAATCAATCCCCGTTTTCGAAGTTGTTCGACGGTTTCTTCTATTTTGCCGTCTTCATAAAGCGAACGCTCGTTGAAAAATACATCAAATTCGAACCCAAGCCGTTTCACGGTCTTTTTGATATCTGCAAAAATGGCCTGCTCTGCCTCAGCAGTAAAGAAGGATACGTCTTCCGTATCTTTCATTTCATCGCCATGCTTTTCCTTAATTTTTTCAGCGATGTCTTTTATATAATCACCCTGATAATAATCATCGGGAAAGTCAATCTTTTCGCCAAGCAATTCAAGATAGCGCAGTTTGACCGATTCTCCCAGTATCCGCATCTGCCGGCCGGCATTGTTAAAATAGTATTCGCGGGTAACTTCATATCCCTGGGCAGTTAGCAAGCGGGCAATACTGTCACCCAAAACGGCCTGCCTGCCGTGTCCGATGGTAAGCGGACCGGTAGGATTGGCACTAACGAACTCGATCTGCGCTTTTTTTCCTTTACCGGCTTCACTGCGTCCGTAGTCCGCGTCGCGGATAAGAATTTCCTGCAGTTGTGCGTATAAATTTTCTTTTGATGAGAAGAAATTCAGAAAACCGGGTCCGGCTATCTCTACTTTTAAGACAAATTGTTTGTCCCAGTCAGCAAAATCACGGATCTCTTCGGCAATCTGGCGGGGATTTTTTTTCAACTGACGGGCGAGCTGCATGGCCAGATTGCTGGCATAATCACCGTGTGCCTCATCCCTGGGCCGCTGCAGGGCAATGTCGATTTTTTCAAGATTTTTGTCGGTTATAAATTTTTTTAATTGTTCGGTAATATATTCTTTTACAGTCATTCGGCTTCGTCCGTGATAAATTCAATTTTAGCATCTGCCCATAACCGCTCAATTCCGTAAAACGCCCGGGTTTCCTTATTAAAAATATGCACGACAACATCGATGTAATCTAGTACCACCCAGTGCAGGTAGTCGTAGCCTTCCTTGTTGTACAGCCTGACATCCTCTTTACGCAGTTCAGTTTCTATGTGATCGGCAATGGCTTTTATCTGGACCTGAGAATCACCGGAAACAATAACGAAATAATCGGCAAAACTGGATAGTTTTGCGATATCCATCAGTACAATCTGATGTCCTTTCTTTTCCTGAGCGCGTTCGATAATGCGTTTAGCCAAATCGTGGGATGCCAATTTTACCTCCGTTTTTGCTTCTGAATATATAAACAATTAATCTTTTTGAAAAATGATAAGACTCCTGAAGTCTTTTCCGATTATAACCGAAAGATCGGTTAGAGGAGATGGGTTACCATAGGTTTCAATCTGTTCGTATTCAATGCCGATTACATCGGCCAGGGCGCGGGCATTTTCAGGATTGCTTTCCCCGGTCATTTGATCGATTATTTTTGTCTTCTTAACGTTGAAATTTACTTTGCCATTGTCCAGAAAATTACCGGTGTTTACAACATCGTAATTATACTTTTTCAGCCTGTCGCTTAAAATATTGGCGACACCCTGCTCGCCACACCCGTTGAGCACTTCAATTTGTATGCGCGCTTCCATAACAGGGAAAAGCGGTTCCTGCGTTTCATTTTCAACGGACGGTGTCTCAGTGGGGGCAGGATTCTGCTGACCAGACGTTTCCTGTACCTGCTCGGTTATTTCCGGTTGATTAAAGGGCAGTTCCGTAAAAAATAACTTATAAATGAAGTATCCCGCGGCAACGACAAATACTATGATTATAGCAAAAGTCAGTGTTCGTTTTAAGACCGGTTTTTTTGGTTTCAGATATGGATTCGTTGTTGTAGGCTGTTTTTTTCTGTTGATTGTTTGTGTACTGATTCTTCGTTTACGTCGCAAAGCTAAAAATTCATTTCCTTTCTTAAGCGGCAAAAAAATAACCGGACTCTAAACTGTTTAGAGTCCGGTTAATCAGATGCTGTGTTAAACAAAAACTATTCAAAATAACCGTTACCAAAAGTACCTAAAGTCGGTTGATAGTAATAGTATGGCGCCGAATCGATGCGCAGCATTACATTCATGTTATCATTCACCTTATAATCCAGTTGGGCTCCGCCGAAAAATTGCGGTTTATTCAACGGCGACTGCTCTCCGAATGTGTGATAAGGCGAGGTCATAAGACCTAAATCCGTTCTCAATCTCAGGTTATCCGTTATCTGATAAAACATGGTGTTCAGATATGAACCGAGCATTAATCCGTTGCCGCCCATCGTACCGTAAGACATTGAAAATGAATGATTCATGTGCAGTTTTGACGGATCCAGCAAACCAAACAGAAAATCCTGGCCCGGTGTTTTGAGCACATCGGAAATATTGGGCTTATAGGTATCCGACTTCAACTGGGCGTAGCTCAATACGGGCAATGTAAAAATGAGTGCAAATACGATTAATACTGAGAGCTTCTTCATTTTAATCTCCTAAACCTTTGGCTGTAAAATTATTAAAGGTTTATGTCTAAATCAATAGTTTACCCATTCTAACGGCGTTTTTTTAAAATTGTTTCCGCTTCTTTGAGCTGATTTACGTTATTAATTCCGCGGGTTTCATCAAAATTTTCGGCGATAACCGCGTTTACCTTTTTCCCCTCCAAAATAAAAATTGAAATCACGTCGGGCAGATAATATTCACCCTGGACATTATCATTTTTGATCAAATCCAGAGCCCTGAATAAATCGGGTGCTTTAAAGATATAAATACCGACATTTATTTCTTTAACCTTCAGTTCTTCAGGGGAAGCATCTTTATGCTCAACGATTTTCTCCACGAACTCGGTTTCATTTCTGATGATGCGGCCGTAACCTTCGGGATCATCGAGTACGGAAGTCAATAGCGTGGCCGTGGCATCCCTGTTTTTATGGACATCAACCAGAGAACGAAGTGTATTATACGTTAAAAGCGGCACGTCGCCGGAGAGGACAAGCACGTTGCCCTCATAATCGTTGAGTTGATCGGCAGTCATTTTAACGGCATGACCCGTACCTAATTGTTTGGCCTGAACCGCAAAGTCGATGCCCATATCTTTGCAGGCATCCATTACCATCTCTTTTTTATGGCCGACAATTAAAATTATTTTATCCGATTCAAGTTTTTTGGCCAGATCAACAACATAATGGACCATGGGGCGGCCATCGATCTTATGCAGCACTTTGGGTAAATCCGATTTCATTCGTTTGCCTTTACCGGCGGCTAAAATGACGGTTACGAGATCACTCACTTTAAATCCTTTCGATAGATTTTTTATTTTAATGTTCAGTTATAACAGTATTTGCTGAAAAAAGCTTCGTATCATAAAAACAGTATATTAGATATTTTTATTTCAAAGTTTTAGCCGGCGGTAAAATAATGTTATCGATCAGCCGTGTCTTATCAAAAAAAACAGCCAGCGCAACCAGCGTTTCCTCCTGGTCCGGCTGCGCTGGGCCCAGCGTCCTGGCATTGACGCATTCAATATAATCGATGCGTGCGCCGGACTCCGACCCGATTAAATTACGCATACTTTTTTCCATGGCAGTCAGATCATGATTTCCCCGCGAGAACAAATCTTTTGCCAGGAGCAGACTCCGGTAAAGGATGGTAGCCTCCCTGCGCTGGGCATCGGTCAGATATTTATTGCGCGAGCTCATCGCCAGTCCGTCTTTCTCGCGGAATGTCGGTGCAACCTCTATTTTTACATCGAAGTTCAGATCTGCAGCCATTTTTCTGATGATCAATGCCTGCTGGGCATCCTTTTGACCAAAAACGGCATAGTGCGGCTGGATTATGTTAAACAGCTTGGCAACAATCGTCGTTACGCCGCGGAAATGCGTCGGCCGGGATATACCGCATAATTGCTGTGAAATTTCTTCGCTGACGATATAGGTTTTATGATTATCGGCGTACATGGTAGCATTCGAGGGCTGAAAAATAGCAGCGACACCTTCAGCATTGCAGCGTTCGTGATCTTTTTTCAGGTCACGCGGATAACGGTCATAATCCTCATTCGGGGCAAATTGGGCCGGATTGACATATATACTGACCACGGTTACATCGCTCAGTTCTTTTGCCCGTTTAATTAAACTCAGATGACCCTCATGAAGATAACCCATGGTGGGCACGAAGCCGATTACTTTGTTTGCTGCGCGCTGCTTTTTTGACCAGCCGCGCATTTCGTCGATATCATTGATAACTTTCATCTGCGGACGGAAAATCTTTGTTTTTTACATCATCAATATAACGGCTGAAGGCGTCCATCATTGTTTTTTCCATTTCGGCATAACGGCGGACGAATTTAGGTTTAAATTTTTCATATAAGCCCAGCATATCATGCGATACCAGAACCTGGCCGTCGCAATCAATGCCGGCGCCGATGCCAATGGTGGGTATTTCCAGATTCTTTGTTATCGTCGCGGCGAGTGCAGCGGGAATCTTTTCCAGAACAATTGAAAACGCCCCTGCGCTTTGCAGGGCCAGGGCATCTTCCACAAGCTGATCGGCAATTTTCTGTTCCCGGCCGCGCAGACGATAACCGCCGAACTGATTAACCGATTGCGGGGTAAGACCGATATGTCCCATCACGGGTATTCCGAATTGCACCATGCGATGCACCAGGTCGGCGACCACCACACCGCCCTCCAGTTTAACCGCTTCAGCACCTGATTCCTGCAGGAACCGACCGGCATTTTTCAGGGCTTCGTCTGCTCCGGCCTGATATGACAGAAAAGGCATATCGGCAACCAGCAGGGCGCGATTCACACTACGGCGCACGGATTTTGTATAAAAGACCATCTCTTCCATCGTTACAGCCAGGGTGTTTTCGTGCCCGCCCATAACCATGCCGCCCGAGTCGCCTACAAGAATAATATCAATACCGCTGGCGTCCAGAATTTGGGCCATCAGCGCATCATAGGCGGTCAACATGGCGATTGGTTCCCGGCGTTTTTTCATATCTATAATACAGGGAACGGTGATCCGTTTAAGATTCTTTTCAATAGACATAAAACGGCGATCCTTTTGTTGATTTAATTAAATTATAAAAATTAGCCAATTTTATCATTAAAGCCAAATGCAATCTTCAAAAAATCGATATTAATGTTGGCAAATAAATGAAATTAGAGTTTTATGCATAAATTGTTTTAAAAAAAGAATGATTTTTTGCGAATATATTCGATTAATTCATTTTTTTACACTATCGATAATCCCGCCGCCAAGCACACGGTCAGCCTCATAAAAGACTGCGGACTGGCCCGGTGTGATTGCTTTCTGCGGCTCGTCAAAAATTATGCTGACTCTTTGATCCCCGGCAGAATATATCGTTGCCGGTGACGCGGAAGATTTATAACGAATCTTAATATCAGCCCTGATTCCTTCCGTAGCATCGGCAATGCCGATGAAATTGACCGATTTCACCGTGAGCGCTTTTGCAAACAGCTCAACCGATTCGCCAATGACAACGCTGTTGGTATCGGGATCGATATCGATGACATACATCGGTTTTCCAAACCCGGTGCCGATGCCTCTTCTTTGACCGATCGTGAAATAGGGATAACCTCTGTGCGTGCCGATTTTGTTGCCCTGTGAATCAAGAAGATCGCCATTGGCTACGCGCTCGTCGAGATCTTCGACAACATGATTCAAAAAGCGGTTATAATCATTATCGGGCACGAAACATATTTCCATGCTTTCGTTTTTGTGGGCAGTGCGCAATTCATGTTTCGCGGCGATGTCCCGGATTTGCGGCTTGCTAAGCGCGCCCAGGGGAAACAGCGTTTTGGCAAGATTTTCCTGCTTTATACCCCAGAGTGCGTAGGACTGATCTTTCTTATGGTCGATGCCTTTCAATAGTTCATACTGGCCGCTATTGTCGTTGAAGCGTACACGGGCATAATGGCCGGTTGCAATATAATTTGCACCGAGCTCGGTGGCCTTTTCAAGTAATGTTTCCCATTTAATCTTTGAATTACAAAGCACACAGGGATTTGGTGTCCGACCCTGCATATACTCATCGACAAAATTTTCAACAACATGGTTATGAAAATCATCACTGAAATTCACAACATAGTGGGGAATGCCGATTTTTGCACAAACCATTCTGGCGTCATTGATCGAATCCAGAGAGCAGCAACCGCTTTCGTGGTTCAGGTTTCCGCCGCTCATGTTGTAATCCCATAGCTTCATGGTCACACCAATACATTGATAACCCTGCTCTTTTAACAGAAGTGCGGCAACAGAACTGTCAACGCCGCCGCTCATGGCGACAACTACGGTTTTATTTTCTGACATTGATTTTTCCTGAAATCGGTTATTCTGGTAAATGCTTGGTTATGGTAATCTCACTTCCGGTTTTATCTATACTGTACTCAATATCATCCATTAAGTTTCTCACAAGATAAATACCGCGGCCGCTTTCGGCCATGAGATTTTCCGGAGCCAGCGGATCCTTCAGCGACTCCGGCCTGAAACCATTCCCTTCATCTTTAACGGTTACGTGAAGGCTTTTATTTCTGTAAATAAAGGTAAGTCTGACCAGCTTATTTATATCGTCTTTATTTCCATGATGAACAGCATTATTAAATAATTCGGTAATTGCAATTGAAATATCATCGGAATCGGACTCATCAAATCCGGCTTCTTTTGCGATTGTATTGGCGATAGTCTCTACTTCTTCCAGATGCTCAACAGAACTACTGAAACTAACAAAATATTTACCCTGCTTTAATAATGTCATATCTTGTACTCCTCAACAAAATTTAGATAACAGTTTTTATGTTGTCAAAAAAATATGTCCGGTATTTTTGGCTCTGATAAAAGAAAAAAGAGGCTGTTGTTTTGTAATATAGTCTCTCAACAAATTGTTGATCGGAAAAGAAATTTACTTAACTTTATCCGTTAAGACAGAGTAATGAATGAGATTTTACTTTTTTTAAATTACCAGGCAAAAAAGAAAATTCCTGCATGAAAAGGAGAAGGCGACTTTGATTAAGCAGTTTTTAAAGGTACATGGTCCGTGGATTTTTTTGATGATTCTGATTATGGCGCAGTCATCCATTAGCCGCTTGCCGGTACCGGATGTCGGTATTAATTATTTTGATAAAATACTACATTTTTTTGTTTTCGGCATTCTGGGCATGTTGATCCAGCGAGGTATGATGCGCTCGGATAGAAAATGCATTAAAAAATATGCCCTGTTAATCAGTATCAGTATAGGGCTGTTATTTGCGTTATCCGATGAGTGGCATCAGTCATTTGTACCCGGCCGGATTGCGGATGAATTAGACTGGGTAGCCGATGCACTGGGTATTATTGCGTTTTCATATCTTTATTTCAGGTTTAAGAAAAAAAGAGAAATGCAGAACTAATTCAAGACAAAACCTCTGAATACGGCCAGCACCGGCCGGTGGTCGGAAATGATCGCCGGATAGTCCGGATACATCTCATCCAGATAAAGCACTTCGGTATCGCCCTGAGCATATTCTTCCAAACAATTACGGCTAACCAAAATGTGATCGATCAGGCTTTTATAGCGCGTATCAATGTAAGAATGTTGATTAATGAGGCTGCCGGTTAAAAACAGGTAATGGTCCGGATCATCCAAAAAAGGTGAGAAAACATTATCTTCACCGGTATCCGTAAGCTGATCGTTCCAGTCGCCGAGTACCACAAAATCAGAATCGGATCCGGCGGCTATCTCCTGATCGATGTAGTCCTTCAATTTCAGGCACGCGGATCGGCGACGCGCTTCACTAATTTCGTCGCCGTAGGCTTTTAAGTGCAAAACAATTATATTAAAGTCGAATTTGATCCCATCATCATCACGTATCTCCACAAAAGCGGCCAGTGGCGGCCTGGGAAAAGCATAACTGTCATCTTCGAAAAGACTTCTTACCGTTCCGCTGCCAATGCTGATGATATCTGTTTTGTAGATGATACCGGTTTTTTGATATTCGCTGCTGTTGTAGGTATCGCCGGATAGTATGCCATTCCATGTACCCAACTTCGACATAAGTGAATCGAAAGCATTCACGCTGGCAATTTCCTGAACGGCGATCAGATCAATATCCAGATTTTGAATGAGCAAGGCAGTAGATTCTATTGTATTTTTCCCGCCCTTCGGGAAATTTTCGATATTCCAGGTAGCAATTTCCAGGGTAGATTCTGTTCCCACGCTGTTTACGAGCAGTGAGTCGGAATCGTTCTGATCGAGCGAACTCTGTACACGTTCATTGCAGGACTGAAATATGACTATTAAAGTCCAGAGCAGAAATGTAAAAATACGACTTATAATATGGTACTGCTTCAAAATAATTCCTGTTATAAAAAATCCATCGAACAAAAAGTACGCATAAAATCAATAAGTTTCAATTTAAGAGCCGTATAAGGGTTGTAATAGTTACATTCAAGTTTTATATGGTAATATTGCTTAAATTGATAAAATCATGGTTCTATGTCGTTTTGTGTGGGTATTATACATCATACGCAGCAGTATAAAACAGCGGCGATATGTTCAGGGATTTATTCCGCTTGCGCGGAACGCCTTTGGCTGATGTTTGGGGATATTAGCAAAAAAAGCATAGCCACTAATGACAAGGTCACA
>CAYXRA010000161.1:0-10445 GCA_964467525.1 uncultured Calditrichaceae bacterium | reverse complement strand
CCGTTACCTCAATAATAAAGGATACACAATGCCTTATATTATGGTGGATGTTGAGTCGGATGGCCCCATTCCGGGAGACTGTTCGATGATTGCCTTCGGTGCGGTTATTGTCGAGCCGGATCTCAAGCAGTCGTTCTATGGCCGGCTGCGGCCGGTCTCGGATAAATGGATTCCCGAAGCCCTGGCCGTCAGCGGCTTCACCCGCAAAAAAACGCTCGCTTTCGACGATCCGGCAGAGGTAATGGAGAATTTCAGGAAATGGATTACCGGCAACAGCAAAGGCCGGCCGTTCTTCATCTCGGATAATAACGGTTTCGACTGGCAGTTCATCAATTGGTATTTCCATCATTTTTTGGGCAATAATCCCTTCGGGCACAGTTCCACCAATCTCGGATCGCTCTACAAAGGCTTTGTTAAGGACACATTCAGGAATTTTAAACACCTGAGGCAGACAACGCATACACACAATCCGGTCGATGATGCGCGGGGCAACGCCGAGGCCCTGCTGCGGATGCAGGCGGACGGACTGAAAATCAGTCTTAAATGAACAAACAGCAGGCGGGGCTGCCCGTTTATACCGCCCTTGGTATACTTCTACCCGGCGCTGCCTGTCCGTCCCGGGCATTTCTAATCACATTATTTAACAATTCACATCCGCAGTAAACCTCATATTACATCTGTTTCGAAAATGTATTACCGATTATTGAATTATGGTCATACCATGGCTATATTAAAAATAAAAAAGCAGGTGAATAAATGAGCAAATCCGCAACAGTTCGTGCAATGATTGATCCCGAAAAAAAAGAAAACGTTGAGAAAATTCTTAAACGTATCGGACTAAACCACTCGGAAGCCATCAACATTTTTTATAGCCTTATCGAAGAATATAAAGGGTTTCCTTTTGAACTGCGTCTCCCGCAGGCAGATGAAGATACCGATAAATCGATTGACTCTGAGGTACTATCGCACTTAAAAGAGAGCGTTAAAAAGAACAAACGTCCCGGAGAATTGCTTGCTCAATGACGAGATATTTATCCGTTGATACGGTTATTGAAATTCATAAGTACCTGATTGATGCCTTTGGCGGCATTCACGGTTTACGCGATATAAAAGCGCTTGAATCGGCAGTTCATCGTCCGCAATCTGGTTATTATAAAAATCTTTTTGAACAAGCCGCAGCTTTAATGGAAAGTGTCAGGGGCAAGCTTAATTCCTAATCGTACCGTTTGTTACCTCTTGTACTTGTTTTCGCTAATTAAATATATTAAAATCTCATAAACGAATTAAGTGGATTTAACATATGAAAACAACAGAGATATTTTTCAAAATACCTGAAGATATTCTGACGACCCTTGGCCTGAATCGGGAAGAATTCACAAGACAATCAAGACTTTATACGGCATTGCAATTATTCAAAGTACATAAATTATCTTCAGGACAGGCCGCTGAATTGGCTGAAATGGATAAATTTCAATTTTGGTCAGAATTGCGTAAACACAATATCCCATTAGTTGACTACGATCCCTCTGAGCTGGAAGAAGAATTGGAAAGATTTAGTAAATAATAATTGTTGCAGATGCTTCCCCGCTTATTTCACTTGCACTAATCGGGCAATTAGATTTACTACCAGAATTATTCGAAGATGTACAAATTCCGCATGGCGTATTTAAATAGCTAACACAACCGGGTAAACCTTATTCTGGAATACTTTTAAAATTTGCAAAAAACAGAAAGAGGGCTGTTAAAAATAAATTGGCCTTTCTGCTTTTATCGCATGACTTAGATCAAGGAGAATCCGAAGCAATTGTTTTAGCTTTAGAAAATAATATTGAAAACATTCTTATTGATGAAAACAAGGGTCGAAGAATTGCATGATCCAAGGGACTTCATCCAATAGGTACCCTTGGCATATTAATTCAGGCTAAAAACATTGGATTATTACAGTCAATTAGAAAACTCCTTGATAAATTAAGACAAAGCAATGTTTATATTTCAGACGATTTATACTATTACGCACTAAAACTGGTTAATGAATATTAAATCACCAAGCTGCCAATTTCAAAATTTACAGCGACAATTGTTTACAAGTAACTTTAGAGTGAAGTTTCCAATATTCTGTACTGGTCTTAAGTACTACTTTGTTCTACGAATCCCGTACTTCTTTATCTTATAGCGCAGGTTTCGCTCGGTGAGGCCGATGCTTTCCGCGGCGCGGGTCTGATTGTAATTATTTTTCTTCAGGGCCTCGTTAATCAGATCCTGCTCAAAGGCTTCCACCTTGTCCTTAAAACTACCCCTGTAATATTCGAGCGGCTTCACTTTATCATGATCGGAATCAGGCACGGTCTGAAACTGGATCGGTAAATCCTGCGGATGAATCACTGCATCGCGGGTCAGCACAACGGCCCGCTCGATCAGGTTCTCCAGCTCGCGCACATTGCCGGGATAGTCGTATTTCATCAGCGCGTCCAGCGCCTCGCGGGAGATGTGCTTTATTTCCTTGCTATTCTGTTCGGCGTATTTTTTGATGAAATGATCGGTCAGCAGGGGAATATCCTCCCTGCGCCGGCGCAGCGGCGGCACGGAAATATTAATCACATTGAGCCGGTAATAAAAATCCTCGCGGAAGGCATTGTTTTTGATTTTATCCTGCAAATTCTGATTGGTGGCGCTGATCAGGCGCACATCCACATGGCGCGTCGTATTGTCGCCCACGGCCTGAAACTCGCCGAACTGCAGAAAGCGCAACAATTTCACCTGCACATTAGGCGGGATATCGCCGACCTCATCCAGAAAAAGCGTGCCCCGGTCGGCTTCTTCCACCCGGCCCTTCTTATCGGACACCGCCCCGGTGAAGGCGCCCTTCACATGACCGAACAATTCGCTTTCCAGCAGATTTTCACTGATCGCCGCACAGTTGACGGTGATCATCGGTTTGTCTTTGCGGGGACTGGCATAGTGCACGGCGCGGGCAATCAGTTCTTTGCCGACGCCGCTCTCACCCTGAATCAGAATCGATGTTTTGCTGGCCGCCGATCGGGCGGCGAGATTCAACGTTTCTTCCATGCGCGCGCTGGCGGTGATGATGTTCCCGAAGCGGTGTTTTTCGCGCAGGCGTTCCTTCAGGTTACGGTTTTCGGCGCTGAGCAGTTTGTGTTCCAGCGCCCGCTGCAGGAGCAGCTCCAGCTCATCCAGATCGATGGGTTTGGTCAGATAATCGAAGGCCCCGTTCTTCATTGCCCTTACGGCATCGTCAATCTTGCCGAAGGCGGTCATAATAATTACCGTTATTTCGGGATTCAGGGCCTTTACCTCTTTCAATAATTCAAAGCCGCTTTTGCCGCTCATTTTATAATCGGTGAGCACCACATCGATGGTATGGCGGGCGACCAGCTTAATCGCCTCTTCGGCGCCTGCCGCTAAAAATATCTCATAGTTATTTTTTTTCAGATGACCGGCCAGCGACTCCCGCTGAATCCGCTCATCGTCCACGACCAGTATGGAAAATTTCTGCATGTTGTTTTCCCGATTCAGATTTGTTGTGTCCCGCTCTTTTTTCCCTCCCCGGCATCCGCCGGCAGTTCGATCGTAAAACGGGCGCCCTGCACTGAGGCTCCTTTCCTGACATAAGGACTTTCGACAAAAACCTGCCCCCTGTGCGCTGATACGATCTTTTCAACAATGCTCAGGCCCAGCCCGGATCCCTTTTCCTTTGTGCTGTAGTAAAGATCGAAAATCTTATCTTTGATATCTGCGCCGATGCCCTGCCCGCGATCCGCAACCGTTATTTGAATCGTCTTATCCTTTTTTTCCAGCGACAGGTACACCGGACTCTTTTTATCCGATGCTTCCGCGGCATTCTTCACCAGGTTTTCGATCACCTGGGTAAACTGATCATGATCGATTGCTGCGCTGCAATCGGGCTGCAAATCATATTCAACCGCGGCAATGGAAGACAAAATCGGCTTCAGTTCCGTAATAAAGTTGCCCAGATCGACCTGCTGCAGTTTCAGCTCCGGCGTACGCGCATAAGCCAGAAAATTTTCGATGATGGTGTTGATGCGGTCGCTCTCCTGGCGAATGGATTGCGTCATTTGCCGGTATTCACGCTGTTCGTCCGGCGGCGAAAATTCCCTCTGCAGGCGCTGGGCTAAAACACCGATGCCGTTCAGCGGATTGCGGATTTCATGGGCCACGCGCGAGGCAAGCTGTCCCATGGCCAGCAATTTACTCTTGCGGTTGCGCGTTTCTTCGAGCTGCACCTGCGAGGTATGATCTTTCAGTAAAATGATATATAAGAATCCGGCCTCTGCGTCTTCATCTTTCGCATACTGCACCGGCGCGGCATTAATCAGCAAATGACAGTCGCTGCCCTGCCGTACAAAATGAAAATGCTGATCGGACAGCGTTTCAAATGAGGTTAAGCGCCCGAGCAGATCCTGATCAAAGGGTAAATCCAAATCCGCCAGTAATCTGCCCGAGTAATCCGCCGCTGCCAGTCCCAGCAGCTCAGTGGCCGCCCGGTTGCTGATGGTTATGGCTTTGGATTGATTCAGCACGATAATACCCTCGGTCATATTCTCAAGAATGGAACCGGTGTAGCTCTGCATTCTGAGAAACTTCTGACTTAACAGGGTCAGATTGCGGCGGTTAAAAACAAAGATAACGAGCAGGCCGCCGAATACGGCTAACAGAATTGAGCTGAACAGCAAACGCTGCAGGAGGTTGCGGTTCAGGTGACTGAGGGCATCGCCGTCAATACCAATGCGCGCGGTCAGGCCGTCGCCGCTCTGCTGTATGTAATCAAAAATGCTCTGCTCTGCCAGATTATAAATCTGCCATTGCGCTCCGGCGTCCGCAGCTTTTTCGGGAAATTCCGGTATCCTGCCGCTGGCGGCGATCAGCTCATCGCCCCGTTTCAGTTCGACATACAAGACGGACGGCGTGCGGCTGATTTCATCGAGCCACATTTCTACCCGTGATGTACGCATTTGCTGCTGCATCCGTCCCGGCCGGGGTACCACCGCGATATAACCGCGCCCGTTCGCTCTTTTCATGATCAGCAGGGGCAGACTGTGCCGGCCCGTTTGAAATGAATCCAGGACTTTGATTTCATTATTCTCATCGATCAGATGGCGCTCGATCTGCCGCCAGACATCGCTGGCGATACGTTCCGCTCCCCGGGAGATTCTTCTGTTAAATAACTGCCCTGATTGATCATAAAACAACACAATACTTTTCATTCTTGTCCCGGCATAGCGAATGACCGGCATGTGATTGGGATAGGACAGGCTGTCCAGTTGTCTAATGTAGCGACCGGCATTTTTATAGGTTTCCATGGATGTTTCCTGCATGTCCCGGTCCAGGGCGATAATGTTATGCCCCGAGCGCAGGATAATATCGGACAGCAGGCGGGCCTGCTCGCTCCAGATATTGAGCAGATCTTTTTTTACCAGATAATATTCACCGATCGCCGGGATAAAAATGATCAGCGCAATGATGATGATCAGCAGCACGGTCCAGGGTCGCCAGGCCCTGCTTAAGTTTTTTCTGAAATTTTGCATATTCCAAATAATATTTACATAACAGCGTTTTTTCCCTGAAAACAGATACAATTCAACTGTGCGTATAAGTTAAGTCAATTTACGTTCTCCTTGCAATTTGTTTTTTTATCTTCAGTCGATGCATTTTAAAAAGGGTGTGCAGAAATCTCTGAAACAGCCGTTGGTATATCAGTTTGATTCTAAACACTGTAAAAAAAATTGTCATTTATTTCCTTCCGGGATTGAAAATTAAAAAAACAATTTGTATTCTTAGTGCTTATGCAACCGCAGACCCGGTTGAACCGCCGGGCTGCATTGCATAAATAAAGGTAATGGTTGTTTGTTTAATACGGGATATGAGACAGGAAAATTATGGCTGAAAAGGAAAAAATGGATCGCATTTATTATCAGGCAATATTCGAAAATACGGGTACGGCAACGGTAATCCTCGCCAGGGATACGACAATCAAACTTGCTAATAAAAAATTCGTGGCTTTGTCCGGTTATTCCAGAGAAGAACTGGAGGGCAAAAAAAGCTGGACCGGGTTTGTCCATGAAGATGATCTGGAGTGGATGCGCAGTCAGCACGAACTCCGGCGTATAAACCCGGATGAGGCAGAAAAAAATTATGCATTCAGGTTCGTCAACCGGGAAGGGCATATCAGAAATGTTCAGCTCACGGTAGACATGATCCCCGGCAACGATGACAGTGTTGCCTCCATCCTGGATATCACAGACTATAAAAAAGTGATGCTGGAATTGTCACGTGAACAGAATCTGCTTGAGAGTCTGCTGGATAACATTCCCGATACGATATATTTCAAGGACAGGGAAAGCCGCTTTATAAAAATCAACAAAGCCCAGGTCCGGGTGCTGGGACTGAACAGCGCCGCCGAAGCAATCGGAAAAACCGACTTTGATTTTTTCGATAACATACATGCCTGCAAGGCACACCGGGATGAGCAGAAGATCATAAAATCCGGTAAACCCGTAGTTAGCAAACAGGAAAAAATCACTCTGTCCAACGGTTCCGTGCAATGGTTCAGTACCTCCAAAGTACCTCTGAAAGATGATAAAGGGAATATTAAAGGTATTGTTGGCATATCCAGAAACATTACCCGTCAGAAACTGATGGAAGAGGAACGCAAAAAATTAGAAAAACAGGTTCACGATGCACAAAAAATGGAAAGTCTGATGCTGATGGCCGGCAACATCGCCCATAATTTCAATAATATTCTGACGATCGTACTGGGTAATCTGGAATTGATTGAACTGGATCCCAACGCCGATCCGGATTTACATAGTAAAGTTTCCGAAATCCGGAAAGCGGCAAGGAAAGCGGCCGATCTGAGCAAGCTGATGCTTATCTACGTGGGACAGGGTCAAATCAATTTAATCAAGTTTAACTTAAATGTAGTCGTGAAAAATATGCTGCCGGATTTAAGCAGTCAATTGCCTGCCAATCAGCAAATTGAATTCATTAAATCTGCTGATGCCCTGCCGATTCTCGTGGATGAGGATTATATCAGGCAAATGATCAGCGTGATTGTAACCAACGCCCGCGAAGCCATCGGCGATAAGAAGCAGGGTAAAATTACGATTAAATGCGGCAGAAAGCACCTCAATTCGGACTATTTCAGGCAGTCGCTTTTTGAAAAGGAAATGATCGCCGGCACGTATGCATATCTGGAAATTACGGACAACGGCTCCGGCATGGACAAAAAGACGCGGGATAAAGTTTTTGACCCCTTCTTTTCAACGAAATTTCCCGGCCGGGGTCTGGGTCTGGCCGCCGTTTTCGGTATCGTTCGCGCTCATAAGGGTGCGGTGCTGATCGACAGCACTGCGGGTAAAGGCACCAGGGTGGAAATCATTATGCCACTAAAAAAAGCGTGATCAAAATATTTTAGATCCTGACTTATTCAAAAGCAAACCGGACGATTAAATCCTCAGCAATCGTTTAATTCACTCTGATTTTGGCTTTATACAATGATGTTTTATAATTGCTCTATTACCTGCTTTAAGCGCTGCTGAACTTCCCCGGCGATTCCGGCCAAGGCCTCATTTTCCACGGCCTGCATCGAGGCCAGCGGATCGACAGCAGCCACTTCGGTTTTACCGTCATTCGTTTCCCGGACGATCACATTACAGGGCAGCATCGTGCCGATCTTGTCTTCGGCCTGCAGGGCTTTGTGGGCAAAAGGCGGATTGCAGGCGCCGAGGATTTTATAATTGCGGAAATCAATATCAAGTTTTTTCTTCATCGTCGCTTTTACATCGATTTCCGTAAGAATGCCAAATCCCTGATCCGCTAATTTTTCAGTGACTAATCTGATAGCATCTTCAAAAGACTTATCAATTTTTTTTGCTACATAATAACTCATGTCTTTTCTCCTGATTGCTGATGCTTTATAATTATTTTTAAATTCAAATACAGCCGGTTGTGATTAAATTAAAATGAACAATCCCGTAGCAAGCTACGAGGTATCACCAAATGGCATTCGGCAATCTTAAGCATCCTGGCGTTCACTGCCACAATGACGGTGCTTAAGGACAATCAGCACGGCGCCCGCGGCCGGACTGAGCAGAATGCCGAATGAAAACAATGCACCGGCAGCAAGGGGAATGGCAACGGCGTTGTATCCGGCGGCCCAGATCAGATTCTGCACCATTTTTTTATAAGTCGATCGGGCTAAACGTACCATGGCCGTTACATCCTGCGGATTATTGATTATCTCTACGGTTTAGAAAAATTTCGCCTAAAATAAAAAAAGGGGCGACATGCACGCCCTTAAAAATAGTCGATAAAATTGCCTCAGAACTTGTCCGGCTTTTTGCAGCAGTCGGGCAGCTTGGCATAGGCCTTTGCATCGGCCGGCCGGTCATTGGCCTGATAACCGAGCGCGGTAATCGCCTGTTCGATTTTTGCCTGATCCAGTTTGGCGGCATCATACTTTACGTGGGTAATTTTTTGTTCCACGTTAACCATTGTTTTGTATACGCCTTCCAGTTTATTCAAACCGGATTCGAGGGTCTCTTTGCACATGCTGCACTGGACGGAAGGCGTGCTGATAAGGGCCATGTGACCGGCCGTGGTCACTTCCGATCCGGCTTCCGCTTTTTCACAGGTTGCCTTTGCCGGACAGCCGCCGCACTGGGCAAAGCTATTGATACTGAACAGGGCGATAAACATTAACGTCCCCGTGATAAAAATCTTCTTCATGCAAAACTCCTTTGATTAGTGGTTGCGTTCCAATATAATTGTAAAATCAGTTTTTCACAAGCCGCATCGGTTTCAGCTCCATCCCGCATTCGGCGCAGGTACCAGCGCTGTCGAAGCGCACGTGACTGTGCGTAAGCATCGGACAACCGTAGTATTCCATTTTGTCTTCGCTGGTGACCACACCGGCGACCAGTTCCATGCCGCAATCCGGGCATTGACCGGGCTGAGCGCTGTGAATGTGTTTGTGCTCTGCCATGGGACAGGTGTAATAGATCACCTGCTCTTCAGCCATGTCCGCCATTTCGGTTTTGTCCATCGAATGGTACTGATGCATGTCTTCGGTTTTGGCTTCTTCCTTCTGCCCGCAGGCGAACAGGAAAAGAGCAATTGTAAGAATGAATAGATAACGCATAATGTCTTCCTTTCGTTAGTTGATTAGTGGTTTTTGCTTTTACTTCTGGATATACTGAATTTCTGTTCATTGAACTCGGAAGAAACAACCCCCTATCCCCCTTTAATAAGGGGGAACAGTAAATCAAAATTGATTACAATTTATTCGATCGTTTTGGTTACCTCGCCGCATTTGAGCATGGATGACCCGAAATAGGGATTTCCGATCTGTTTTTCTTTGCTGAGCCAGTCAGCGCCTTTATTGCTATCGGCCATCGGGCAGTGCTGGACGTAAATCGTTTCAGCCCCCGGACGAAACGCTTCGGCCAGGGCAATCATGGCATTTGAAATTCCCTGAAAGGCTTTTCGCAATTCTTCGATGGTCCGAAAGTGGTGCACATGCTCCAATCCGCCGCTTAATTTTGTTTGATTATCCATCCAGATGTCATGCGCCTCGCCGCTGAACAGTGCCATATCAATATTATCCAGTTTCTGACGCATTGCTTTTCCGGATTCAACAGCCTTTTCAAAATCATCGTTCACTAAATGATTTTTCAGATCAAAGTATTTGCTGAACAGCAGCTGCAATGCCTTCTGCGCTTTGTCCGAAAGGGATACTTTTTCCGGCGCCGGCGCTTTCGGCTTATCCTGCATGGCGACGTGTCCGCCATGATCATGACCGGTCATGGCCACACCGCCTGCCGGATTCATCATGCTCGGCTTGCCCGCCAACTGCGCGGCGGCATCGATGCTGAAGGTTCCGTGAACGGCGATTTCCTCGCCTGCCTGCAGGCCCTCTTCCACAATGTAGCTGTCGCCTAAGGCGGGACCAAGCGTGACTTCGCGCATCATAAAATAGAGGCCCGATTCAGTCCTGTTCTTTACATAAACCAGTGATCGGGTGCCCGTCCACATCACCGCGGTTTTGGGCACAACCAGCCCGTCAAAATGACCCGGTAATACAGCTTTAACCAAACCCGAAACGAACATTTCCGGTTTAAGCTTCTGGTTGGGATTTTTTACTTCAACCCGCGCTTTGGCCACACGGGTTTCGGGATCGATCACCGGATCGATATAATCGATCACGCCGGAAAAGGGTTTTCCGGGCAGTGAGGCTATCGTAAAATTAATTTTGTCCCCGCGATTAATCCAGGGCAGATCCGATTCGTACACATCAAATAGCGCCCAGACCGAGGATAAATCGGCAATACGGTAAAGGCCTTTTCCTTTCCGCATATAATCGCCCAGATTGACCATCTTCTGCGTTACATAACCCGATACGTCGGCCA
>CAYXRA010000160.1:0-10629 GCA_964467525.1 uncultured Calditrichaceae bacterium | reverse complement strand
TGTTACCTGTGACCTTGTCATTAGCGGCTATGCTTTTTTTGCTAATATCCCCAAATATCCGCCAAAGGCGTGCGTTCGGTAAAAATCCCTGAACATATCGCCGCTGTTTTATACTGCTGGGTATGATGTATAATACCCACACAAAACGACATAGAACCAAAAAATTATATGATTCATGTTTTGCCGTGATGTATTTTTTGTTAATTTAAGTCCGCTGTGTGCATATCAATTTCTACACATTTACAGAATGATGAAAAAAATGTGCACGCTCTTATCCGAAATTTTGAAATACCAAATTATTAAAAGGAAGAACCATGCCATTAGTCCCTGAACACATTAAATCGCTTGAGCCCTATAAAGCCGGGAAACCGATTGATGAATTGAAAAGAGAGTTAGGCTTAAAAAAAGTCGTAAAATTAGCATCCAACGAGAACCCGATTGGCGTTTCTCCAAAAGCAGTCCGCGCTATGGAGGAGGCGCTAAGTGGTGTAAACCGCTATCCCAGTCCTGATTTTCATGATTTACGGGTAGCCCTGGCGCAGCGTTATGATCTTAAGCAGGAAAATGTATTCGCCGGTCACGGCTCGGAGGGTATCATCTCCGTAATCATGCGCACTTTTCTGCTCGATGACGAAGAAGCGATAACTTCCGAGGGCAGTTTTATTACATTCGATATTCAGGCCCAGTCCCGCGGCATAAAGCTGATACGCGTCCCCCTTAAAGAATATCGCTTTGATTTGGAGGGCATTGCGGACCGGATAACTGACAAAACGAAAATAATTTATCTGGCGAATCCCAATAACCCGACCGGTACCATTTTCACCGTACCCGAGTTCAGCGCATTTATCAAACGTGTGCCGCCGCGCGTCCTGGTTATCCTGGATGAAGCCTATTATGAATTTGCCCACGAGGATCCGCGTTATCCCGATTCCATGCAATATCGTCTGGATAACGTCATTACGCTGCGTACCTTTTCCAAAGCTTTTGGCCTGGCCGGCGTGCGTATCGGATACGGATTTGCCCATCATGATTTGATTGCGAATTTAATGAAAATAAAGCTCAGCTTCGAACCCAGCAACATTGCCCAGGCCGCGGCGATTGCCGCACTGGAAGATCTGGATTTCATGGAAAATACCATCCGGCTGAACCGGGCCGGGAAAAAATTCTTTTATGAACTTTTCAACCGGCTGGGCATTCAGTACATCGAGTCCTGCGCTAATTTTGTGACTATAGTTTTTGAATCGGAACAGAAAGTGAATCAGTTATACGAAAAGCTTTTACACAAGGGTATTATTGTGCGACCTTTAAAAGCATTCGGATTGGCCAACTGTATCCGCGTTTCAACGGGATTGGAAGAGGAAAATGTCTATTTTGCTGAAATGCTGGAAAAAGTTTTGTAATCTTATGGCAAATGCGGATAGCGTTTTGAAATAAGATTAATTTAAATACCCGACCGCAAAATTATGAAAACCGTAATTTCGGCATCACGACGAACGGACATCCCGGCATTTTATCTCAACTGGTTTATGGAAGCGCTGCGAAAGGGTTATGTCGAAGTACGGAATCCGTTCTATCGTAAAAATGTAAAACAGGTTGATTTAACAACCGATGCGGTGGAATGGATTGTGTTCTGGTCGAGAAATTATAACTATTTTCTGAAGCATTGTCGATTCTTCTCCGACTACCGGCTGTTTTTTCACTTCACGATATTGCCAAAAACAGAACTGGAAAAATCAGCGCCGCCGCTTGCGGCTGCGCTGGGTCAGATGGAGCAGTTGAGTCGGCTTTACGGGTCAGATCACATCGTCTGGCGATACGATCCGCTGGTTTTTTGGAAAGATCAGGATAGGCTGCATTCCAATCATGAGCCAGGCCGGTTCGAATCGCTGTGTAAAACGATTTCGCAATTTGGCGTAAAACGCTGTTATACCAGTTTTGTGCATCCCTATGCCAGGTATCTGAAGCGCTTCAGGCATAAGTTTCCACAAAGACAACTTTATCACACACCAGGCGGGGAGCAGCTTAAGATTATCAATGAAATGGCCGGAATCGCAAGTAAATATGATATACAAATATTTTCATGCTGTAACGATAATCTTTTGGAAACACATCTGGTCCAAAAGGGGCGCTGTATCGACGGGAAACTGCTGAATCAACTTGCCGGTCAATCCCTTGTGAGCACGGCAAAAACGGCGACCCGCGATGATTGCGGTTGCACCCGTTCCGTTGATATTGGTGATTATCATAATCAACCCTGCTCTTTCGGATGCATCTATTGTTATGCAAATCCACAATGGCGGTAGATTTCTTTTGCATGCGCTTGTTTTGGAATTATATTAAGTCTTTAAGTAAAACATAGATGTAACCACACTGAGCGGTAATTTAATATGACAATGACACTTGACTCAATATTTTAAATTGTATAATTTCGTACAGAAATTATGCCAAAAGGGCTAATTTCTAAAATTTTTTAATATTTGATATAAACAATCAAATTTTAAACAGAGAATAATCAGGCCATCTCAGCGGATTTTAATAAGAGATGGCCCCGGTTGAAAAAAACGGAGTAATGAATTTGTTAATTTTAGAAAAGGAAGCGGGACTGATTAGTTAATGATTAATCTATCACAAAATTTACGCCTGGAACAACGATTGACGCCGCAGCAGATTTTGCTGTCGACGCTATTACAATTGCCATTGCTGAGTCTGGAGCAAAAAATAAAAAGCGAGCTGGAGCAAAATCCGGTATTGGAAGAAGGGGAAGATCAGGAAAAGGGCGCCGATGAAGAAATTGAGTCTACCCCGGAAGAAGAAGCCCAGGTCGCTGAAGAACTCGAACTGCACGATAATAATAATAAAGATGATGAATACGATAAGCAGGAACTGGAAGAGGCCCAGAAGGACAATGATCTCGAGGATTTCCTCAATGACCAGGAATCATACGAAATTCGTATTCCAAAGGATAAGAGTCAGGAGGAATATGACCGGCCGGAAGTCAGTACGACCACGCTGCCCGAACATCTGCTGGAACAACTCCATGTGCAGCCATTAAATGAAAAAGAATTTGCCATCGGTGAATATATTATCTGGAATATTCGTGATGATGGATATCTTGATAACGAATTTTCAATTGAGTTAGTAGCCGAGAATTTTGAAACAGAACCCAAAGTCGTTGAAAATATTCTCAGGAAAATCCAAAATCTGGATCCGACCGGTATCGGCTGCCGCGATCTGCGCGAGTGCCTGCATGTTCAGTTAACCGAGCTGGAAAATCCCGACCCGGTTGCTCTGAAAATATTGGAACATCATTTCGATGATTTTAAGAATAAACGCTACGACAAAATCATTTCCGAACTTGGAATTACGCGCGAACGTTTGCAGGAGGGCATCAATCATATACTGAAACTGAATCCCAAGCCCGGCGAAGGTCTGTTTGATATGCGCAGTAACTATATTATCCCTGATTTTATCGTTGAAAAAGTGGACGATGAATTTGTAGTTAATCTGAACGACTGGAATGTACCTCCATTACGCATCAGCAATACCTACAAAAAGATGCTGTTCGATAAGAAAAACACAACCAAAGATACACGGCAGTACATCAGGAAGAAGGTCGAGTCGGCGCGCTGGTTCATAACATCGATCTATCAGCGGAAAATTACGATGCTCAAAGTGATGGAAGCGATCGTCGAAAAGCAGCGGGCCTTTTTTGAGAAAGGACCGGAACACATTAAACCGCTGATCATGCGTGAAATCGCAGAAATGATTGAAATGGATATTTCAACCGTGAGCCGGGTGGCCAACGGAAAATATGTGCAAACGGATTACGGCGTATTTGAGCTGAAATACTTTTTTAATGAACGCATAGAAAATGAACAGGGTGAAGAGATTTCTACCAGAAAGATTAAAAGCCGGATCAAAGAACTAATCGCCAAGGAAAATGCACATAAGCCCCTCAGTGATGACAAGCTGTCCAAAGTACTGAAGGAAGAAGGCTTTCCGATTGCCCGGCGCACTGTGGCTAAATATCGCGAGCAATTACAAATTCCCGTGGCACGCTTGCGGCGCGGCATCTGATTATTCAGTAAAAAGATCAGAACGTACATAAGTAAAAATTTATAACCCGTTGCCGGAAATATTTTACACCAGTAAATCATTCTCATTAATTCAGTTTGTCCTGTTTACGGTAAATAATCGTTACGGCAATTTTTTTGATTCCTGTTGATTAACATGTTATTGATTCGGAAATTCAAATATTCTGTGGCTGTAAATTTTGCTGAACTAATATCATATTAATTTTATGAGGTATGGAATGACCGATCACAACAGACAAAAAATCTATGCAACAACAATTCTCGGTATTCGCCACAAAGGGCAGGTTGCCCTGGGCGGCGACGGACAAGTTACCATGGGTAACACGGTGATGAAACACTCAGCGGCAAAAATTCGTCGCTTATACAACAAAAAAATAATTGCCGGTTTCGCCGGAGCCGCAGCGGACGCGTTTACGCTATTTGAAAGGCTGGAAGAAAAACTGGAACGATATTCCGGTCATTTATCCCGCTCGGCCGTTGAACTGGCCAAGGACTGGCGTTCGGACCGCTATCTGCGGCGGCTGGAGGCTTTACTTGCAGTAATGGATGAAAAATCAACATTTATTATTTCCGGTACGGGCGACATAATCGAACCCGATGATGACATCGCCGCCATCGGATCGGGCGGTCCCTACGCCCTGGCCGCGGCACGAAGTATGGTTAAATTTTCTTCGCTTTCAGCCGAAGATATCGTAAAGGAAGCGTTGAAGATCACATCGGAAATTTGCATTTATACCAATGAAAAAATAAGTGTTGAGGTACTTTAGTAAGGATTATACCAATATGAAAATTGAAGAATTAACACCGCATCAAATTGTCAATGAACTCGATAAATACATCATCGGGCAGGATCCCGCAAAGAAAATGGTAGCTATTGCCCTGCGCAACCGCTGGCGCCGTCAGCAAGTACAGGACGAACTGCGCGAAGAGATCATGCCCAACAATATCATCTTAATCGGACCGACCGGCGTCGGTAAAACGGAAATTTCCCGCCGCCTGGCCAGGCTGGCACATGCCCCTTTTGTTAAGGTTGAAGCGTCGAAATTTACCGAGGTCGGTTATGTTGGTCGCGATGTGGAATCAATAATCCGTGATCTGGTTGAGATCGGTGTGCGTATGGTGCGCGAGGAAAAAACAAAAGCCGTGGAAAGTAAAGCCAGAGAACATGCCATCGAAAGGATTCTGGACATTCTGTTGCCGCCGCTTACCAAAAAATCGAAACCGGTTGGTGAAATGGGCGAAGAAGACGAACTGGAACTGCGCCATCAGCGCACGCGGGAAAAACTGCGCGCCCAGTTAAATGAAGGCAAGCTCAATAACCGGCAAATCGAAATTGACGTGCCTTCGGATAATACGCCGATGATGCAAATCTTTTCGCCGATGGGCATCGAGGAAATGGGATTGAATATCCAGGAATTGTTCGGCGGGATGATGCCCAAGAAGATGAAAAAAAGAAAAACCACCGTATCGGAAGCGATGAAGGTTATCACACAGCAGGAAGCCCAGAAATTAATTGACATGGAAGAGGTGATGCGTATTGCCATCAATCGCGTGGAAAATTCCGGCATCGTTTTTCTGGATGAGATCGATAAAATTGCCGGCGGTTCGGCAGGCAAACAGGGGCCGGATGTCTCGCGCGAAGGCGTGCAGCGTGATCTGCTGCCCGTTGTTGAAGGTACCAGCGTAGTTACAAAATACGGCATGGTCAAAACCGATCACATCCTGTTTATTGCCTCCGGTGCATTTCATGTCAGTAAACCGTCCGACCTGATTCCAGAGTTGCAGGGACGTTTTCCGATCCGTGTGGAATTAAAAAGTCTTTCCGAAAATGATTTTGTGCGCATTTTAACCGAGCCCAAAAATGCCCTGATTGTGCAGTATAAAGCCTTGCTGGACACCGAAGGCGTAGACCTGCAGTTTACCAAAGGAGCAATTTGCGAGATTGCCCGCATTGCCACGATGGTCAACAGCCGCACGGAGAATATCGGCGCCCGCCGCCTGCATACGATCATGTCCACTTTGCTGGAGGAAATTTTGTTCGACATTCCGGAAAAGAAGGTTGAAAAGATTGTCATCGATGAAAAAAAAGTGGCCGATATGCTGCAATCGGTTGTCGAAGACGAGGATTTGAGCCGTTATATTTTGTAAACGGTGTTGTGCGGTGATTGAAAAGAAAAATCAGTGCATTGGTCTGATTTAAGCATCCCCCAGCTTTCGCCTGCAAAGGGGGATTAGGGGGATGTGCATTTATCAAAATAATTTCTGCGCATGCTCGATTACTATTCTAATCTATTCTATACAAATCATCCTTTTCATTTTCACTAAAAAATGCTTCATTTTTTCAGCGAAATATTGTACATTTGGGACTAAACTTTTGCTAAAAATGTATAATTATATAATTGAAACTGACGGAGGATTTTGTGAATAAAGACTTCATTTCTATTGCCGATTACAGTAAGGATGCGCTGGAAGCGATTTTTGATCTGACTGCCGAACTTAAAGAAAAAACCAAACGCCGCGAGGAACATCATCTGTGCAGGGGACTGTCCATGTCCATGATTTTCGCCAAGCCCTCGGCGCGTACGCGGATTTCGTTCGAAACCGGTATGTACCAGCTCGGTGGTTATGCCCTGTATCTGTCACCGAATGATATCGGTATCGGTAAACGGGAAGCGGTTAAGGACATTGCCCAGGTGATTTCCCGTTACAACGATATTCTCATGGCCCGGCTGTTTGATCACACCCACATGCTGGAACTGGCGGAATTCGCCACTGTGCCCGTGATCAACGGCTTAACCGATTACAACCATCCCTGCCAGATTATGGCCGATATTTTTACGGTCAAAGAACATCGTAAAAATCTGGATGATCTGAAAGTAACCTATATCGGCGACGGCAATAACGTGGCCAATTCATGGATTAATCTGGCCTCCAAACTGCCCATGCATCTGGTGATCTGTTCACCGTCCGGGTATGAACCGGATGTCGAGACCCTGAAAAATGCGCGCGCCGCCGGGATCAGTGAAGTGGAAGTGCTCAGCGATCCGCAGGCCGCGGTCAAAGACAGCGACGTGGTTTACACCGATGTCTGGGCCAGTATGGGACAGGAAACGGAAGCGCTGGAACGTAAAAAAGTTTTTGAAGCTTATCAGGTAAACAGCGATTTGATGGCCTACGCCCGCAAGGATGCTGTGGTGATGCACTGCCTGCCCGCGCACCGCGGCGATGAAATTACTGATGAAGTGATCGACGGGCCGCAGTCCATTGTGTTCGATGAAGCGGAAAACCGCATGCACGTGCAAAAAGCGATCATCGTAAAATTGTTGAGCTAATAGATTTAAGCTTCCCCCTTAACAAAGGGGGAATGAGGGGGTTGTCAATTTTTGAACCTCTGAAGAAATTCAGTGTTCATGATCATTCAATCAATTCCCTCATTTATTAATTTAGCGGATTGCCGAAAAATTAGTCATAAAATCCGCTAATAAAACAACCGGCTTATGACAACAAAACCGAATCAAGGTCAACTGCAATATCTCAACCCGCGGCAATATGCGCTCTGGGATGAATTCGCGCTTGCCCATCCTCAGGCAACACTTTTTCACACCACGGCCTGGGCAGAGGTTATCCGGACGGTATTCGGACGGCCGTTCCGCATTGTGGCCGACTTGAATACTGACGACATCAACTGCGGCATGTTGTTCTGGCCTAAAAAAAATCTCAGGATTTCGGCGATTACGCGCGCCCCGCTGACGCCCTATCAGGGCATTCTGCATAATCTGCCGGAAACCGCGAAAAATTCCACGCGCCGCTCCCGTTATCAAATCAACAGCGAGCGCATTACCCGGTTCCTTAAAAATGATTATCCTTTCATTGATCTGCCGCTCTATCCGGGCGTCGATGACGTGCGCCCCTTTATCTGGAACGGCTGTACGGCGCAGCCTCATTATACCTATCGTTTTAAAATAACTGCTTTTGAACAGTTGCAACAGCAATTCAGTCAGTCTTTGCGCCGCAAGATCAATGCCGCTGAAAAAGAAAATTTGCAGGTTGTGCAATCGGATCACTCCGCCGACCTGATCCGTTTTGTATGCGACAGCTACCGTCATCACGGACGGCGTCCGCCGGTTGGGCAGGGGCAAATTGAGCATCTTTTCCGGATCATTAATGAAAAAGAAATCGGCGAGATCTATTATCTGAAAAAAGATGATAAGAACATCGCCGGGCTGTGTATTTTAACCGATAAAAGGCGCATATACACCCTGTTCGCCGGCATCGATTACAGGTATCGGAATTCGGAATACAGCGCATTGCTTTATGTGAAAGTTTTGCAGCAGCAGCGTTTTATCGGCAGTGAACTGGATTTCCTGGGCGCCGATCTGCCGGAGTTCGAACAATTCAAACGCAGCTTTGGCGGTGAACTGTGTTTATATTTCAGCATCAATTACACAAAGAATACGCTTTATAAATCGCTTGCCAACCTCAGAGTGATGCAGCAGCTTTTTAAACGCCGCCTGCCGGGGAAAGCGGAATGAAAATTCGCTGCCTGGAAAATGATTTCAGCAATCCCGCCGCGCGCTATACGGTAAGTCTGATGCTCGACCAAACCGGCATTTTTTATGAATGGAATGAAAAGCCCGCCAGCGATCCCTTCACGATAAATCTTCTGTACGCCCCGCCGGACAGCGTCAACAAAAAAGCGCCGCGTTGCATTTATTTACCCTGTCTGCTGAATCTTGTCGATTTGCACGAGCAGAAAGTTGAATGGACGGAAATCGGTCCGGCCGGGGAAACCATCCCGGTAATCAAACAAAGTCTGTCCACCGGGCTAAAGGGAACACCCGTATCGGGCAGCTTTGACATCGTTGCCAACATCTATTATCATCTGACCCGTATCGAAGAATTGGATTACAGGCATCCGGAAGAAGCCGATGAAAAAGCGACACAGAGCATTCTGTATCGTGCCGACCGCTTTAAAACACCGGTGGTTGATGTATTGATTGCCTGGTTTGAAGCGCAGCTGCGCCAGTTTGCCCGCGATAACGCAATGCCTTTTTTGAAAAAAAGCGCTTATCCGCGCGGCGAATCCTTCGGACTGGCGCTGACCCACGACGTTGATTTTATCCGCGCTTACCACCCGCTTAAAAACCTGCTGCTGCGCCTGTTAATAAAAAGCGGTATCGGGCGTAATTTAACGCAGGATCAGATGGATCAGCATGATAAGGACTTCTGGGCTTTCGACCGTCTGCGCCGTTTTTACGGGGAAAACGATTTGCGGGCCACCTTCTTCTTTCTGGCAAGATATATTGAAAAATCGCATTTTCGCTACCGGATCAACAGCGCCCGCCTGCGCCGGCTTTTAAAGGGGATGAAAACTGAAGGCCATGAAATCGGCCTGCATCCCAGTCGTTTTGCCTTCGATAAACCGAGGCGCTACGGGCGGGAACTGGAGCGGTTGCGCAGCGCCGCGCAGGCAGAGATCAGCGGCATGCGTCACCATTACCTGCGCTGTCTCTATCCGCGGATGTGGCGTATCCAGGAGGCCGCCGGACTGCAATACGATGCCGGACTGCTTTATAATCATTATGGCGGATTTCGCGCCGGTACCTGTCACCCCTTCCCGGTTTTTGATCATGAAAAGAAAAAAGCAATCGACGTTGTCGAATTTCCCACCGCATTTTTTGAAAAATCATTGCCGGATGAGGGCAGGGCAGTGGAACCCTCCTGGCAGGAACTGAATCAACTGATGGCGCCGGTTGAAAAATATCAAGGCATTTTAGCCGCCCTCTGGCACACCAATAATATTTACAGAAAAGAATACACGCCGGGATTCTGGCTTCACTTTGTCGAGAGCATGAAAGGCATGCCTGTTTTCAGGGGCACCCTGCGGCAGCATCTGCACTGGTACCGGCAGCGCAGGGCAATACATATTTCAGAGATTGAGAAAGCCGGGGCCGGGCAACGCATTCAATTCAGTCTGCCGCAATCGCTGCGGTGTTTTGCGCTGGAAACGGACCGGCCGCCTGAACAATACAGGGTGTCATCAGATAAGGTGAGCGTCCGGCATGAGGAAAAATTAATTATTTTTGAAATAAACAGGCCATTAACAAATTTCGAAGTGATCATCGGAAACAGTTGAGTTGCGCATAAAAGAATAAAACCGCTTATTTCGTCCGGGAAAATCAGTAATATTTTTTTCTGCAGTAAAAAAGTGACGGGATACGAAAGATGGGCGCATGCCCAATAATCCATATCCCGCCGAAATTATAAATAAGTACACTTAAAAACGCACATCTTCTCAGGTAGCATTATTCTTGTACCGATTGTTAAGCGTTAAAGATAAACGCCGCCCCCCGAGGACTCGGGATATGGCTTGATCATTTAAGCAAAACTAACTTTTTGGTTAATATTTTGCCATTATCAAGTTTCAACTGATAAAGGTATACGCCACTCGCTAAACCGGAACCGTTCAACAAATACTGGTGCGTCCCTGCCGGACGATAGCCCTTCATCAGATTTTTAACCAACTGCCCGCGGA
>CAYXRA010000159.1:239-10716 GCA_964467525.1 uncultured Calditrichaceae bacterium | reverse complement strand
TCTCACATTCCCGCCCCGTCGGGACTGGGGTGGGGATTTTAAACAGATGAAAATATATACAGTGGGTAAACTAAATATTTTATTAATGAGCAGTCTGGTTTTTATCACTTTTCTGTTTTATCCGGATAAACCCCGGGTCTTCTGTAAATTTTCATGGAATTTTTTATTTAATAATCCGTTACGAATTAAAAGAACATTTGTAAAATATGCACAATCACTTTATTTTCTGCTCTCTGACATAAGAACCATACCTACGAAGGAAATTTATGCCATTGTTTAAAAAATATGCGGACTCCGATACATTTTCGGAACCGACATTCGAATTTCATATATCCCGTGCTGCCAGAGATAAATTCAACTTTGGCGACACTTTTTTTTCCATCAAAGGGCAGGTAATCTTTGCCAATTTTTCCGCAACCCGCATGTTTGCCGATCAGATTAATAAAAGCAAAGCGGCCGGCGAAACGGTCAATGCCGGGCAAATCAACGCCATGGGTCTGCTCGATGAAATCATGCATTTTCTTATCGAATCTTACCGAAAAGAAATCAATAACGAGCTTTTCCGGAAAATGGAAAAGTATATCAATGAACAAATCGGTGAGCAGGCGCTGAATGATTTACTTTCCACTTTTGCCGATCTGTTTCCTGTGACTGAAGTGTACAATGGCAAACAAACCGTCAATCAATATCTAAACGGTCAAACGGAAAATATGCCCAACCGTCACATCCTGCTGGAAGAGTTGATGGTATTGTGGCTTGACAATCAAAATCCGGGCTACGGCTTAATTAAAGAGCTGATCGATGAGGCGCCGCTGCGGGAGCATACGGTTTATTCCAATTTCTTTGAAGCGATTGACGATTTTTTTGACAGCCAGCCGCCTTTCGGTGATGAAAAACTGCCGCTGCTGGAGCTGCTTCAATTGCCGGCAAAAAAATATCCCAACTCGATCACGGCACAGTTGGACTTTATCCGGACAAAATGGGCGCGGATACTGGAACCGATATTATCACGGATACTGATCAGTCTCGACTTTATTAAAGAAGAAGAAAAGGCGCGATTCGATGTCGCCGCCTTCGGACCGGGGCCAACCTACGTACCCGATTTCTTTGAAACCAAGGATTACGAGCCGGAGCAATTCAGTCCGGATCTGGACTGGATGCCGCGCGTGGTACTCATCGCCAAATCGACCTACGTCTGGCTGGCGCAGCTCGGCCGCCAATACAACCGCATCATCAGCCGTCTGGATCAGATTCCCGATGAGGAACTGGACCGGCTGGCGCGGTTCGGATTTACCGGATTGTGGCTGATCGGTTTATGGCAGCGCAGTAAGGCGTCACAGAAAATTAAGCAAATTCGCGGTAATCCAGAGGCTATCTCTTCGGCCTATTCACTGGATGATTACGAAATCGCCCGGGAACTGGGCGGCGACGAAGCCTTTCTGAATCTGAAACGACGGGCCTGGAAACGGGGCATCCGCCTGGCCAGCGATATGGTTCCCAATCACATGGGACTCGATTCCAAATGGGTAATCAATCACCCGCAGCGGTTTTTGCAGACGGATCACTGTCCTTTTCCATCCTATACGTTTAACGGGCCCGATTTAAGTGAAGACGGCAGAGTTGGTGTTTTCATAGAAGACGGCTATTACAATCAGACGGATGCTTCGGTTGTCTTCAAACGACTCGACCGGCATACCGGCGACGTTAAATATATTTATCACGGCAACGACGGCACCAGCATGCCCTGGAACGACACTGCCCAGCTTAATTATCTGCTCCCCGAAGTACGCGAGGCGGTGATCCAAACCATTATACACGTAGCCAGAAAATTTCCGATTATCCGCTTTGATGCGGCGATGACCCTGGCCAAGAAACACTACCAGCGGCTTTGGTTTCCCCAGCCCGGCACCGGCGGTGATATCCCGACCCGCGCCGAATATGGACTGACTAAAGAGCAATTCGATAATCTGTTTCCGCAGGAATTTTGGAGAGCGGTCGTTGACCGCATTCAGCAGGAAGCCCCGGACACACTGCTGTTAGCGGAGGCATTCTGGATGATGGAAGGTTATTTTGTCCGCTCCCTGGGCATGCACCGGGTTTACAACAGCGCATTTATGAACATGCTCAAAAACGAAGAAAATGCCAAATACAGGCAATCCATCAAAAATGTACTGGAATTCAATCCGCAAATTTTAAAGCGCTATGTTAATTTTATGAATAATCCCGACGAGGATACCGCCATTGCTCAGTTCGGCAAGGATGACAAATATTTTGGTGTCTGCATCATGATGTCGACCATGCCCGGCCTGCCCATGTTCGGTCACGGCCAGATCGAAGGCTTTACGGAAAAATACGGCATGGAATACAGTCGCGATTACTGGGATGAAAAACCAGACCAGTGGCTGATTGACCGGCACATCCGGGAAATATTCCCACTTCTGCGTCACCGCTACCTTTTCAGTGACGTGGAAAATTTTCTGTTGTATGATTTTTACAATGCAGACGGCAGCGTCAATGAGAACGTGTTCGCTTACAGCAACCGCTTCGGCGATGAAAGAGCCCTGGTGCTCTATCATAATAAGTTTGCTCATGCCGCGGGCTGGATACGCACTTCCGCCGCTTATCCTGAAAATGAACAGTTGCGCCAGAAAAGTCTTGCCGAGGGATTAAATATTTCGAATAATGACGACCGATACATTTGTTTCAGAGAAGCTGGCAGCGGCCTGGAATTTATCCGCTCCTGCAAAGATATTTACGAACAGGGGCTTTATGTGGAACTGGGCGCCTATAAATACCAGATCTTCGTCAACTTCCATGATGTTCAGCGCAGCGACGCCAAGCCGTATGAATTGCTGGCCGGCGAACTGAACGGACGGGGCGTGCCCTCCATCGAAGATGCGCTCAATGAATATCTGTATCGCGATATTTTGCATGCTTTTTACGAAGCCGTCAACCCTGGCAGTCTGCGCTATCTGGCGGATATCCCGCAGGCAAAAGCCGAACAGTCGGCGCGGGTGAAAACTTTTAACGAAAAAATGACCATGCTTTGTGATACGGTCAGCCGCTTCGAAAAAATAGATCCGGTCAACCTTAACAAAGAAAACAGCGCTCCGTACGAAAGCTTCCTGCAATTGGTCAATATTGACGGTCTGAATGCAAAGATCGTGACCAAAAAACTAAAACCGCTGCAGGCATTTATTTCGGAACAATTCGGCGGAAGGGAAAGCACTGATGTCAGGCGTTTGGCCCTTGTGCGGCTTTTCCTGAAAGGACTGGCGGATATCTATAAATCAATGGTAAGATACCAGTACAATGCCGATTTCATCCGTGACCGCTATTTTTCCAATATCATTAAGCGCAGTTTCAAGGAGCTTGAAATCGAAGCCGGTCGCGCCGAAAATGAAGTCCTGTTGCTGGAGGCGCTTACGGTTTTCAAAGATGGCTTACTGCTTAACAAAAAGAATCCGCCTCAGCCTTTTTTCGAGCAATTGGAAAGTAATCAGCTTGTACGGCAGTTTATTCAATTAAACCGTTATAACAATATCGTATATGTCAACAAGGAGCAATTTGAGCGGTTATTGTTCTGGCTGCTTATCAACCGCTTTTTTGCAATACTTTCTGAAAATGATAAGATAAACCGCAAGGTTTTGAATTTAATGAACGACGCCTGGCAGATTTACCGTGATTGCATTAAAATGGCAGAGGAGAACGGATACCGGTGGGAAGATTTTGTTAAGGAATCAGAAACACTGACAGAGGCCTGAATTAAGCTCAGTACAACAGCGGAACGACTTCATTCAGGAATAATTGGTCGACGCCATCCAGTTTTTTGAGATCGTTGCGAACCAGGTCCGGTGACGTTTGAAATTCAATCGGGTAGTTGGGATAGACTTCCTGCCTGCCTTTCAGTTTGGGCGGGGAGTCCTGCAGCAGTTCCATTAAAAAGAGCGCCTGATAAAAATACGTTCTGGCGCTTTCCAGCTCACCGTGCTGCATCAGGCACATGCCTTTCAGGTGCGTGTAATTGGCGGAAGATGGATTGGCATGGATGGCAAGGTTAATACATTTTAACGCTTCCTTAAATTTTCTCTGGTCATATAAAACGACCGCGGCCAGATAATTGATATACTCATCATCCGAATGATCGGTATAAATATCCAAAATGTATTCGATATATTTTTTGCGGTATTCCGACCAGGCCAGTTGACTGTTTACTTCAAAAATACGGCGCACCAGTTCGGGACTGACCTCTTTAAAATCCGGTTCGAGTTTTTTGAATATTTCAAAGGTTCTGTCAAAACTGAAGGGCTCGTCATCGAACAGATCGGGGGCCTTGGACGGGCGGCGCTTGTTTATCTTATCGATTTCCTCGGCATTGTTTTTCATGAAAACTTCATTGCCGATTTCAAAGATCTCGTAAATGGACTCCAGGGTGAAGGCGGTCAGGAAGGTCCTTTTTTTGTATAAACTGTAAATCTCGTCGATCGATTTTTGCATTTTCTTTTTATGCATCACTTACCCGTCCATTCATAAACCAGAAACCCCTGCGGATTCAACTGTAATTGCCCATCCGCATTCCGTTTACTTTTAGTTTCACCCAATAGGGTCGTCGTGTTTTCCGGTAAGTTTATGTATCGCATTTCTTTTGACAAATTAATAAACACTCCGATAACATTTTGCTTATATATCCTTCGGAAATGCCATACTTGTCGCTTATCATCCAGTTCGACCGTCTTCATTTTTCCGAAGGTTAGCGCCTGCTTCCTGCTTCTTAATATAAGGAGTGATTGGTAAAAGTCAAACCATTCAGAATTTTTTTGCGGCGCATAATCGGGACGCATTTCCATGAGGCCGTTCTCCTGCCCGTAATAGATCAGCGGGGTGCCGGAAATGGTAAACAGCAGAACAGCCATCAGCCGGGTTCGTTCGGGTCCATAGGTTTTTATGAAGCGGGGCAGGTCATGATTTTCCAGATAGCGCAGATCTTTGGCCGATACGGGATAATTATAATTGGTTTTTTTCAGTCCGTTGGCCAGGGCGGATAGCGGCTTTTTATTTTCCATGACGTCGAGCACATTGCCGTAGAAATCGGTGTCATAGGACATATCAAATTCAAAATCATGGTAGGCCGGCTGACGGGGCAGCACTTCATTAATCAGCAGGCATTGGGGATTGAGTTTTTTTATCTCACGGCGAAAATTTTTCCAGAAGCTGTGCGGCACGGCCCAGGCCACATCACAGCGGAATCCGTCAATACCCAGGCTGAGCCAAAAGCGGGCCGATTCCATTATGTAATGCCTGACCTGCGGATTATTAAAATTCAAATTGACCAGCGTATCCCAGTCATTGTGATAATCCCACATGCCGTCGCTCTGCCAGTGAAACCAGCGGCGCAGGGGCGAATGCACATTATCGGCAGCGGCGTACACAAAATGATGCTGATCGGATAAATGATTGGCCACAAAATCAAAAATGACCTTCATCCCGGCCCGGTGCGCGGCATCGATCAGACGCTTGTATTCTTCCAGCGAGCCGTAATCTTTTTCCACATGAAAGAGATCGGTCGGCGCATAGCCGTGCCCGGTCGGCCCTTCGTACACGGGCATCAGCCAGAGCACATTGACGCCCAGCGTTTTTAAATACTGCAGGTTGTCGATCACGCCCTGAAAATCACCGGCCCTGGTAAAACGTCTGACAAAAATTTCATAAATGACCGAGGTATCCGCCCAAGACGGAGAGGCGCCGAAATCATGAACCGTGGTCCGGTCATAGTGATTGATGAGCAAAACTTTTGGCCGGGAAAAGCGGTCGTCCGCCTTCAGCACGGCATAGAAATAATAACTGCCCTGGGAACGAAATTTTGAAAACCGGATACTTTTCCCGGTCCATTCCAGTCGGCGATCAGGATTATTGATATCGGCATAGAGATTAATTGACTGATGGTCAGCGCCGCGGACGACGACCGGCACCTCTATTCTGAGATCCGTTTCACTGATCCGTTCGAGCCCGAAGTCAAGCCCGGCTTCGATTGGCGGGGGAATTATCCGGATTGAATTGTATCCCTGCCAGCCGTCTTCGATACTGTGGGGATTGCCCGGATCTTTAATCCACTGGTCGCCGTTAACGACATATTTGTATTCATACTGACCCTTGGGCAGGGGGATGGAAATTTCCCAGATACCGCCTGCTTCATCGTAGACCAGGTTATGCACGCCGTTCTGCCATTGATTGAATTCACCGACCAGGGCGACGCTTTTAACCGCATCCGCATACAGGGCCGGATCAAAAGTGAACTGATGCCTGATCTGCCTTTGGGGGTGGACAATCACTTCGGTCCGATCGGTTGAGGAAAGCCCGGCGCTGTCCGAAACCGTCAGCGATAGTATATAGCGTCCTTCTTCCGAAGCAATAAAAACGGGAAAGGGGGACTTCGTATTTTCCAGTCTTGCGCTTCTGCTGCCGTTAAGCAGACGCCACTGATATTCAGCGATGTTTTCAAAATCGGGATCGCGGGACTGCCCGCCGTTCAGCATAAGCGGTTGATCGAGGTTGGTAAACTGCGCATATCCGGCTTCGGCGACGGGCGCCTGATTTTCATAGTTGATGCCCCAGAGGCCCTTCTTTTCATAGACCGGTTCTCCCTGCGCGGTAAATAAGGACAATACCCAGTGGCGCCGACCTTCCTCCAGTAACGGAAAAGGCGCCGTCAACGATGCATCCGATCCGGCCAGGGCAAGCGGACGGCCGTCAATTTCAAAGCGCATATCGTACCTGCCTGTATCAAGCGGGCGGTCGAAACGGATGTGCATGGAATCGGCCGGCGCATTCAGCCAGCGGCCGTTTGGCGGGGATATGCCGGAATATTCAGGATAGCGGACGGTATCCACAAAAATACAGGCATTGGAATAGGGTCCGTCATAATTGGGATTAGCGGGATCACGCAGCCAGCGCGTATTGTTCAGGACGAAGCGGTAGCTGTGCCTGCCGCGCTGCAGGGGCATTTGCAGACGCCAGATGTTATCACCGTCGTCATCGTGCAGATAGTGGATGCCCGGATCAAAATCATTGAAATCCCCGGCCACCGTTAATTGTCTGATATCATATTTTTTTTGCTGATTATTGAAAACAAAAGTATGTTTGATCGTATCATTGGATAATTGCACCCAAATCATAAAGATAAAAGCCAGCAGGGGAAGGATAATGAGTATGTAAATATTCCGGGTAAACATATTTGATTTTTCTTTATTTTAACTTACGTTTAATAGAAATATAGCCAATATGAATAAAAAATCATAGAATCTTTGCCCGAATTCCATTAAATTCACAGCAAAGATTTTAAACGTTAATCCATTTTGACTGGAGCGTGCAGCATGAGACAGATAATGATTTTGTTTATTAGTATTCTTCTACTCAGTACAATGGCCAGCGGCCAGACCAAATTCAGTGAATTCAAAGTGGGATTTTTATCGCCTTCGGGAGCGAAGACCGGATTTTACGGTGGTTTGCAGATGGGCCGGGCCGTCGATGAGAATATCGGCGTCGGTTTTGCCATCGATGTTTACCGGCGATCATACACCAAAGAGACGAAAATTTCCGAAGCCGATATAGGCGAGGGAAATTTCGAAGATATTCAAACGGAACTGGAACAGAGCACCACGATGCTTCCGCTGTTTTTTCAAATCGCCTATCAGGGGGCGATGGCGCCGGTGATTAATCTGCGCGTAGCCGCCGGACTGGGTTACGCCTTTTTATGGAACAGCGTCATCAATTACAATACCGGCAAGGATAAGAGTCAGTTTTTCGGCGGTTTCGCCTGGCATGTGGATGTGGGCGCCGTTTATGCCCTGAGCCGGGCTTCTGATATTTTTGCCGAAATTTACTATCACGGCGGCAAGCCCTCAAGGGATGAAGGAAAAACCGAAGACGGCCTGCCGCTGCGCACTGAAATCAACATGAACGGGGTCGGCCTGCGCATTGGCATCCGCATTTACAATCTTGGTTTCTAAAATACCTGACCGGTATTTTATAACAATAATGCGTATATTCATGGAATATGCACGGTGGTATTATGGATTGTATTTGTTTATGGTAAACAGGAAGCAATTTAAATGATAAGATAAACAGCGAGGTTTTCCTTGATAAGAATTATAATAACAGGACTGCTGTTAGTTACGCTGCTGAGCAGCTGCGCAAGCCTGCTTCAGCAAAAACCGCAGGAGGCGAAAACCGAGGATATCCGGATTCTGATATCGGATAAAAACGGACGGGATTCCCTGCAATTCGCGGGCAAATATACCCTGCATTCGGAGGAAGCCCGCTACGAGTTCGGCGATAAGAATCAGCGTATTTTTATCGAACCGGTTGAATCCGGTTACAGGATATTTAATGAGAACCGCATTTTCAAATTCAATGAAAACGATAAAACCCTGTTTACGCCCGCGGATAATGACGGCCGCTTTAAGCACGGCGGCAAGACCTACGCCGGGGCGCTGATTGTCGCCCATAAAGAACCGGACAAAATTTTACTGATTAATAATACGGACATGGAATGGTACCTGAAGGGCGTGGTGCCGGCGGAAATTCCCAGCCGCAACGGGGAATATATGGATGCCGTTAAAGCGCAGGCCATCTGCGCCCGCACTTATGCCATGAACCGCAAGGCGGCGCGAAAGACGCAACTGTTTCATGTGTACGGCGATGTGCGCGACCAGGTTTACGGGGGCGTTTCCAATCACAGTAAGATTGCCAATATGGCTGTGGATCAGACACGCGGCGATGTGCTGATGTACGGCGATACGCTGGCCACGGTTTTCTATCATTCCACCTGCGGGGGCCTGCTGGAATCGGGCGAGGCCATATTCAGCGCCGCCAAACAGCCTTACCTGCAGGCAGGCAAAGACGCGCTGGGCGATCATTTCACCTGTGAGGCATCACCGCTGTTCCGGTGGGAGCGCAGGTATACCCCACTGCAACTGGATACGATGGTTGCCAATTATTACGGACGAAGCCCGCTTAAGCTGCCGGTCGGGGATACCACGACGATTCGGTTTAAGGCGAAGGTGCTGAAGCGGACATCCCAGGGACGGGTCATCAACATGGAAATAGGTTATCGTGATACCAGTTTTACACTGAGCAATTATGCCATCCGCCGGTTCTTCAAGCTGCCGGGGAAACGCGATTTGCCGAGCACCCTGTTCACCGTATCCAATCAGGGTGATTCGCTGCTAATTATCAAAGGCGGCGGATTCGGTCACGGCGTCGGCATGTGTCAGTGGGGCGCCCTGCAGATGGCAAAGCAGGGTTTTAAGTATTACGATATTCTGGTCAATAAATATTTTCGCGGAACATATTTAAAGAAGGTTTACTGATGTATATCAAACAAATTTTACTTCTTACATTTATATCGCTTTTGATGATCAACTGCAGCTCCTTTGAATCGCTCGGCAAAAAGGACAGCGGCGCCGGGGTGGACAGCGTGCTTTTTTATCAGCAAAAGGACATCTCCGATCCCTTTATCGATGCTGTTCTGACTGATCCGGGTAATGAAGCGATGGTTAGTGAAACACTATTGCCCCCGGCGCCGGAACCGCCGCGGCTGCGCCAGGTTCAGGGATACCGGGTGCAGATATTCGCCGGGATCGATTCGCTGAATGCGGCGGCGACCAAATACCGGGCCGCGGCAATGGTTGCAGATTCCACCTATCTGATCCCCGGGGAAAATTTGTATAAGGTGCTGGTGGGCGACTATCCTTACCGGGCAGAGGCGGACCGGATGAAACTGACCATGCGCGATGAGGGATTCAGCGGAGCCTGGGTGGTGGAAACGATGGTCAATGCGCCGATCGATACCGCTGCGGCGACGCGGCAAAGCGCGGATACGAGCAGGCAAACGGTGACGGAGCAGCCCGCCGGCGATGAAACCCCGGCAAGATTTAAGATTCAGTTATTTGTAACCTCGGATGAAACGCGGGCCATGACGCTGGTCAGCGAACTGCGGGATCAGTTTACGCAGCCCGCTTACTATGAAAAATCGGGCGGGGTTTACAAGGTATTTATCGGGCGGTTTGGCAATCGCAATGAGGCCGGGCAGTTTTTGGAGCAGGTGCGCGCCGCGGGATACGGGGACGCGTGGCTGGTTTATTGAAGGAGCCTGGTTAAATCGTTGAATTGTTGAGATGGGGAGGCCCCACCCCTGGCCTTTCCCCATCACGCTGAAGGGTGACAGGGAGGGGAGGCCTCACCCCCTTAATCCCCCTCTCCGTCCCTCAGAAGGAACAGAGAGGGGGAGGGATTTATACTGAGAATAGCGATTATTTTTTTGCCTGATTTTAAAATAATTTGGGGAAATCGCACTCACCTAGCCTCCTTTTTCCATCAGGGAACAGGCGGGGCAGAGAGGAAAATGTGAATCCTCACCCCCTGAATCCCCCTCTCCGTCCCTCAGAAGGAACAGAGAGGGGGAGGGATTTATACTGAG
>CAYXRA010000159.1:0-139 GCA_964467525.1 uncultured Calditrichaceae bacterium | reverse complement strand
CCCCCTGAATCCCCCTCTCCGTCCCTCAGAAGGAACAGAGAGGGGGAGGGATTTAAATTGGGCTTCGCGGGTTATTTTCATTTTTTTATTTTTTTTCTTGCTTTTCAAAATATTTTTCGGATATTTACTATTATCGTTT
>CAYXRA010000158.1:0-10936 GCA_964467525.1 uncultured Calditrichaceae bacterium | reverse complement strand
TGAGGCCTTGCTATCACTGGATAAAAATTGCTTAGTAGCCAAGTTGGGTTAAAAATTCTTCGGAAGCGGCGCTTTCGGAATCTTCTGCCGCTTGTTGCTGTCGTGCGGATTGCGCCGATTGCAGGCGCTTCGCTGTAATGCCGCCGCCCATCGCAGGCAATGCCGCCAGATTTTCCTCCTGCTCTTTCACCAGATAAGCGGTGTAGGGGGTAACAATGCCGTACTCCTTACCCAGCGCTTTAACACTCTGAACCAATTCTTCATTCTCACCGTTGAAGCGAATCTGCTCCAGCAAGTGGGATACTTTGCGGTTTGCCCACAGGTGGGCGATAAAATCATTGCCGCGTTCCCGCTCGGCCAATTGTCCGTCATAATCGAAATGCAGACGCCTTGTACCCTGAACCCCGGACAAACGCATACCAGACTCCGCCGGACCGCGGTAACGGCCAAACAAGAGGAGTCGCTGACCCTTAAATAAATCGGGCGGCTTTTGAGGAAAAACGTCATAAACGGGCAGATCGCCGAAGTTAATCCGCGGATCGGTCAATACCGGATTACTGATCCTGGCAAAAAGTGCCGATACTTCCCGTTCGATGTTTTCACCCGGTTTGACATAATGGGTTGTACCGTGACTGTCGCGGGACAGGCGGTCCAGCAGGAACGTGTTAACATCAAACCCTACCCCGAAACTGAAAATATGAATAAAGTCTTTATTATAATGCTGAATATTGCGCAGAATGGATCCGATATCCTGTTCGCCTTCGGTAGGCAGTCCGTCAGTCAAAAAAATGATATTCGTTGACCGGCTGTCCGCTGTTAGCTTCATGACGAAAGCTTTCTTCAATGCGGCATCAATGTTGGTACCGCCGCTGGCCGAAAGGTTATCGATGAAGTAGCGGGCATTCTCAATGGCCCCGCTGTTCGCAGTGTTCAGACTGCCCGAAAAGTTATCGATAGAAGAACTGAAGGTAATAATTTCAAAGCGGTCTTCGCTATTTAAAGCATTCACGCAAAAACGCAGGGCTTTGCGGGCCTGCTCCATTTTTTCACCCTGCATGCTGCCGGATTTGTCCATAACAAAGATAAAATCTTTAGCTACCGGCTTCTGCTGAATCCTGCGCGCTGAAGGCGCGGCAATGAACATGAAATAGCCGTCCCGGTCGGTGCGCGGCCGGAATGAAAGCAGGGTTCCGTTGACCGCCTGCCGGTCTTCACTGTAATATAGAATAAAGTCTTTCTGACCCTCCAGGTCATTTGCCTCAAAACTGACAGTTACCCGCTCATTATTGTGGCGGTTAATATCAATGTCATGCGACGGTGAGTAAATGTTGGCAATGGATGAACCTTGGATATTAATCTTCAGGTGATATGTTTTAATGGCGCCCTGACCGCTTTGACGGATGGGAATGGTTAATTTGTACGTACCGGATTCGCCGCTGAGCACCTGTGTATAGGCCATCTCGATTTTACGTTCTTTTTTTGGCAGGATCGGGAAAATGCGCGCTTTGAACAATCCGTAGCCCGTGTACTCCAGCAAAGCGGGATCGCGCATGCTGCGGACAATATTTATGTAGGTCCGGCGGGCCTTATCACTGTCCAAGACCTGTCCCTTCACTTTTTGCCCGTTGATATATAAGTAAAAATCGTGAATCTGCGCATCGTCGGGGATGGGAAACAGGTATTCGCCTTCCAACTGACGCGGACAATCATTATAAAAGATTTGCTCCAAAGTTATTTTTGCTATACCCGATTTGATATCGATTTGCGCGTCCACTGCTTTCAAGTAAACCTGATTGGTCCCGAAATCGGGCGGCGGTTCGGGAATAAGGATACGGCCCTGGGCCAGAATGACCAGCGGGATAAAGTTTAGCAGAATAAAGGATATTAATTTACGCATGATCAATCTCCTTATTTTAATTCAGACAAATTTGTATCTGTTTTTTCGATTGTCCTGATTTGGCCTGTTGCATTGCCGCTCCGCATTTTTTATTGTAAATTCATTTACATACTGCTGATAAATATCATTAACGGGTAAAAGGTAAATGTCGCTACTCGATTTTTTCAGTGAACGGGATTTGCTGGAACGCATTAAAAATAATGACCGGACGGCGCTGGGTGAGTTATTCATTCGTTATCGACGGGTGGTTTTCAGTCAGATAAAAAAAATGGGCGGTGGCGAGAAAGACGCTGAAGACATGTTGCAGGAAGCGATCATCGTGCTGTGGCAAAAAGCCATTTCAGAGAATTTCCGGATGACTGCAAAAATCAGTACTTATCTGGTGGCCGTGGCTAAAAATAAATGGCTGGCCGAGAGCCGCAAGCGGCGCCGCTTTGCGGATAATGAACCGGAAAAGGAAATCACCGATGGCAGTCCCGATTCCCTGGAAAGTATGATCGGTGAGGAACAGGCGGCGATGGTTCAGCGGGCGCTGAATGAAATTCAGGCGTTGTGCAAACAGCTGCTGACCCTGTTTTATTTCGAGCAGCGTTCGATGGAAGAAATTGCCCGTATTCTGCATTTTGCAAACACAAATGTGGCCAAGTCAAAAAAATATCAGTGTAAGAAAGCGCTGGAAAAAATGCTTTTTAAACAAATGTCCCAAAAAGAGAGGAGAATATGATGGATTGTCGTTTTATTCTCCAAAATGATATACATGAAAAATTTCTTTTAGAAAAGCTTTCCGAAAATGATAAAAGAGCCTATCTGTATCACCTGGAAAGCTGCGCTTCCTGTCGGGAAGAACAGGAACGCCAGAGGATCCTGATCGCCGGTATTCGCGTCGCCTCGAAACAGGAAATGAAGGCAGAGATTCGCCGACAGGTTGAGGACCGAAGCACAACGCGCAGTAAATTTGACCGGACAATACTATACAAAGCGGCGGCGGTTTTATTCTTTTTTGTAATTACGCCGGGTTTAATTGTGTACTACTGGCAGAGCGCGACGATGCAATCGCCGGAAATGGAAAAAATGGCCGCACCAGGCAAGCAGAAATATATGGCCAGACCACAACTTCCGCCTCCGGATTTAGCGGAGGAGGCCGAAGCCGATGCAGGTGGAGAATCCATTGCTTCATTAACGGATGAAGAACATCAGGCAGAAGGTTCCGGACTCGCGGGCGCCGGGGCTGCCGGACAGAAAGCAAGGGAAGAAAAACGGTCAGCAGCGGCTGCTTCCGGGGAAAAATCCGCGCGACGCAATAGACTACGACTCACAGAAACTGTTGAACCTCTTGAACCGCTGATAACCACGGAGACAGGCACTATAGAACAAAGGGATGCGGCAATGCCTCCCGATAAAGCTAAAATTGATGAAGTAAACGGTATCATTTCAGGCGAAAAACAGGTAAAGACGCAATCAACCGCCAAAGAACGCCAGTTGTTTGTGTTTGCTCTTGCAGAGGATAAAAAAATATCACGATTGAATAAAGAGATGGCCTATACAACCAACGATGAAGCACCGGCTAAACCTGCGGATCATTGGCGCTTTGTTTCCGGAGAAGAGGAGATTATTGTTAAACCTGTTATCTCCGGCGATGAGGCTGTCGCCGATTCCGGATCATTTAAAATAGAGTTGCTCAAAAAAGACAGCCTGTCCCTGAAATTGAAATGGCATCTCAATTCGGCTTTTTCCGGTATTCATCCGCGTAATGTGCAAATCTGGCAGCATGGTGATATCCTGCGGATCAAGGTTGGAAGGGAAAGTATATTTCGCTATCGTATTACCGGGGGCAGCACAGAAGCCGTTAAGGAACAGCCTTGATTATTTATTCGGGAAATGATGTCATTATAATATTTAATTTCTGAGTAATAATCAGAACAAAACAGGGCAGTAAGTACGCTATTCCCGGCCGCCTGATTACCCGGCAGTAAGCGTGCTTTAAACTTGCATTTATTGGCTAAAAACTCGAAATTTATTGTGCGTTGAGAACCTGTTAAAAATGAATAAAATGAAATATAAACCGATGGCTTGCTAATTTTGAAGGAGAATGCTATGCCGAATTTGGAAACCAGTTATTTGGGACTAAAACTCAAAAATCCGATTATTGTTGGTAGTACCGGGTTGACCAGTACGGTGGGAAAAATCCAAGCCTGTGAAGAAGCCGGCGCCGGGGCCGTAGTCATTAAATCACTCTTTGAAGAAAGTATTGCCGCAGATGAAAAAGATTTTCAGGCCTCTTTCGGGGATCACACCGAGGCATACGAATATTTGCGCGCCGAGGTCGATAAACAGTATGGTCCGAAGCAATACAACGATCTGATCGAAAAAGCCAAAGCCAAAGTACAGATTCCAATCATTGCCAGCATCAACTGCGTTTCGACAAAATGGTGGCCGGAGTATGCCAGGCAAATCGAAGCGGCCGGCGCCGATGCCCTCGAACTCAATGTTTTTCCGATGGTCAGTGATGCGGTACGCGACAGCGCGGTAGTGGAAAAAGAATACATCCAAATTATCGAAAGTGTTAAAAAAGCGATTAATATTCCGGTGTCCATGAAAATTTCCATGTACATTACGGCCCTGCCAAATTTATCATTGCAACTGGCCCGCAAGGGACTGAACGGACTGGTGATGTTCAACCGCTTTGTTGAACCGGATATTGATATCGAAAACATCAAATTGAAGACGACCTTTCCCTTCAGTGATAAAGATAATATCAATTACGTGCTGCGCTGGATCGCTCTGCTGGCCGGACGCGTCAATTGCGATTTTTCCGCCACGACCGGCATTCACACATCGAAGGCCATAATCAAGCTGCTGCTGGCCGGCGCCTCCACCGTGCAACTGGCCTCCGTGCTTTATAAACACGGCTTCAAGAAGATCGATCAACTGCTTGAAGAATTGGATCAGTGGATGCAAAAACATAATTTTGAGCGTATCGATCAATTTAAGGGTAAGCTCAATTTCAGAAATACGGCCAAACCCGATTTTTATCTGCGCGCACAATTTATGGAACGCATCCGGGAAGTTGAGTAAAGTTTAAGCCCATTATCTCGGACATTGAGGTTTCACGTTTCAGAATTGATTTAAAGACAGGCAATTATGTCAGGCGTTAAATATTTTTTTCGATTAAATCCCAAAATAAAGGCTTGTTTTATTTACCTCACAGCAGTCATGTGCGGTATTCAGTTTTTCTTTTCCTGTATGCCGTCTCTGCCGGAAAAGGGTATACCCGACAGCGGCACCTATAAGCGTAAACTGAATATTACCGTGCAGGGCGCCCGGCGCAGTTATCTCATTCATATCCCTGAAAATTATCAGGATAACGAACCGGTGCCGCTATTACTCATCCTGCACGGCGCTTTCAGTACGGCGGAAGAAATGGAAGAACACACCGGATTCAGCGCTCTGGCCGACAAAGAAAATTTTCTGGCCGTATATCCCAATGGTGCTTACGGCATTTTGGGATTGCTGCAGCACTGGAATGCCGGCACTGCTGCGGAAAAGCCGCCTCCGACAATCTCGACGACGTCGGTTTTCTGGACTCGGTGATTACTGATGTAAAAGATCGCTTTACCGTTGATGCGGATCGAATCTATATGACCGGATTTTCCAACGGCGGTATGATGACCTATCGCTATGCCGCAGAGCGCGCCGATGTTTTGGCCGCAGCCGCACCGCTGGCCGCATCCCCGGGCGGACGGGCTTCGAAAGTAGACAGTCTGTGGATTGTGCCGCAGCCGGACCGCCCTCTGCCGATTATCGTATTTCACGGACGCGCTGACGGCAGCGTTCCTTATGATGGCGGCGTCAGTACCGATAAGGGCGGTGAACGTGAATACTTATCCGTTGAAAAATCAATTCAGTTCTGGCTGCAAAATAATCATATTGACGCGCAGTCGACAATCACAAAACTGCATCAGGATTATGTGAAAAGGGAAGTGTGGCAGGGAAATGCGCCGGTCGAACTTTACACGATCAAAGACTGGGCGCACCGCTGGCCGGGTTCTTATTTTACCAACAAGCTTGACAAAAATCATCCTTTGCACGGATTCGATGCCGCAGAGATCATCTGGGATTTTTTTAAGGAAAAGAATCGTGAACCGCGCGCAGATCGCTGAATTCATCAAAAAAAATCCGGCCTTTTTTCTTTCCACAACCGACGGCCGAAAACCGCACGTCCGCGGCATGATGCTGGTTCATGCCGATGATCAGGGTATTGTTTTTCACACATGGAAACACAAGGACGTTTACCGGCAGCTTGTTAATAACAATCAGGTAGAACTGTGTTTTTATAATCCGCGGGATTATGCCCAGTTGCGTATTGCCGGAAAAACGGAAATGGTCGAAGATGAGCAGCTTAAAGAAAACATCATTAATAAATTCCGCTTTCTGAAGCGGGAAGCGGCCGAACGTGGTCTGGAAAATATGGCGGTTTTTAGACTGGCCCGCGGCAAAGCCACGTTCTGGTCGATGGCAACGATCTTTGAAGAACAGCGCTGGTTCAATTTTTAATCTGTTTTATTCCGGAAAGCAGTGTGTCAGGCGCGCAAAGTACATCATTATTAAAAATTATCATGATGTGAATTATCCTGTTGTTAAATCGAAATATTAGGGTAGGAAAGTAAAAATGATTTGGTTTTCCAATCCACAAAAACGTCTCACCATTTTTTTATGGCTTGTGCCATCCATTCCATCGGCGTCGGTATCGGATTAATTATCCGGCCGTCGAATCTGTTGCAAGTCTTCGGCTTTGCCGAGTGCAGCGAGCAATTTTTCCCGACACAGGGCGGGGTGTTTTACATTGTGATGGCCGCCGCTTACATTCTTGCGGCGATAAATCCCGTTAAGCATCGCAGTCTGGTGATATTTACAATCATCGTTAAAACAATGGCCACGGCATTTCTGCTGATTTATTTCCTGTTTATCGAGCACATTATTCTGGTGTTATTATCCGGACTGGGCGATGGGCTGATTGGGCTGATCGTCTATATTCTGTTCAGGCAATTTCAAAATCAAAATGCGCCCGCCGAATGATACTTCGGCGGACGCCAATGGTTTGAATTTTACATCATTCCCCGTAATTCCTGAATGTCGTCATCGTCATCTTCATCCGGTTCGCTGAGCATGCTGCTCATCATATCGCGGAATTCGATGCCCGATTCCAGCGGATATTTATTCAGGAATGAGTATTCAGCCAATCCATGCAGGGCAAACTCCATCAGTAACAAGCGTTCCTGATGATCGGCTTTTGGATATAATTTTTTCGTCAACTCCGTGAGTCCGCTAATATCCTTTAATGCCGCCTCGTATTCTTTTTCTGAATAATTGGTTAAAAATTTAATGGTACGATCCTCATCAAACCAGTTGACAATGCGGGCATAGGGATTGAATTCACTCTCGCGCTTCAGACGCTCCGGATTGGGAAAGTAATTCAAAAAATGCCGGCGCATGGCTTTGTTGATCAGAATATGGGCGATTTTCAGCGGCCCTTCCTGTTCACCTTCATAAACCAGTTCCACTTTCCCGGTAATGGACGGGATGATCGCATACAGATCGGAAATGCGCGCGGTTGTTTTTGACTCGCCATTGATCAGAGCCCGCTGTTCAGCGGCGCTGACCAGGTTTTCATAGGCGCTGATGGAAAGCCTGGCCGATACCCCGCTGTTGGCATCGACATATTCGCTTTCGCGCGCTTCAAAGGATATCTGTTCGATTAAATCCTTGATCAGATCGGGCACGGTTACGATGGCTTGCTGATCTTCACTCAACCTTGCTTCCTGGGCGGTGATCTGCCGGGCGGTCTCGATGGATTTGGGATAGTGCGTCATGATCTGACTCTCGATCCGGTCCTTCAACGGCGTAACAATCGAACCGCGGTTGGTGTAATCTTCCGGGTTGGCTGTGAAAACAAATGCCAGATCCAGCGGCAGGCGGATTTTAAAGCCGCGAATCTGAATATCCTTTTCCTGTAAAATATTAAAAAGGGCCACCTGAATGCGGGCCTGCAGATCCGGCAGCTCATTGATTACGAAAATCGAGCGGTGCGAGCGGGGAATCAAACCGAAATGAATCACCCTTTCATCAGAGTATTGTAGTTTTTGCGCCGCCGCCTTGATGGGATCAAGGTCGCCGATCAGGTCGGCAATGGATACATCGGGCGTGGCTAATTTTTCAGCATAACGTTCTGAACGGTGCATCCAGGTCACCGGCGTATCGTCGCCCTTTTCCCTGATCAGCTCTACGGCATAGCGCGACAGGGGCTGCAGGGGATCGTCGTTCAGTTCCGATCCGCCTGCCACCGGAATGTATTCATCGAGCAGATTAATCATTAAACGGGCAATGCGCGTTTTGGCCTGTCCGCGCAAACCCAGTAAAATGATATTATGCCGGGAAAGAATGGCCCGCTGCAGTTCCGGAATCACCGTCTCGTCAAATCCGATGATGCCTTCAAAAGCCTGGCGTTTCTCTCTGAGCTGGGCGATCAGATTACCGCGCATTTCGTCCTTAATCGGACGCGACCGGTAGCCGGCTGCTTTTAACTGGCCCAGGGTCTGAATTTGTTGATGATCAAAATTTATCAAGTTGGTTTACTCCTGTATTCAATTCAATGGTCAGGTTTTCAGCGTACCCGTCGTCTGCGGTTACGTACATAATCTTCAAAAATATATTCTCCCAGACCTTTCAGGCTGCTGTAAAAGGCGCGGCCGTGGTTAATTTTGGTGAAGTCGGCCACGAATCGCTGCAGGTAGGGATCTTTGGCAATCATGAATGTGGTGATCGGAATATTCAGTCTGCGGCAGCGTGCCGCCTGATTCAGTGTTTTATTGACAATTTTACGGTCCAGCCCGAAACTGTTTTTGTAGTATTGATTGCCCTCTTTGATACAGCTCGGCTTGCCGTCGGTGATCATGAAAATCTGCTTATTATGTGTTTTACGGCGGCGCAGGATATCCATGGCCAGTTCCAGTCCGGCCTGTGTGTTCGTGTGATAGGGACCGACCTGCAGATAGGGCAGATCCTTTACATCCACGGGCCAGGCGTCGTTGCCGAAGGCGATAATATCCAGTGTGTCTTTGGGGTAGCGGGTAATAATCAGTTCGGATAAAGCCATCGCTGTTTTTTTGGCCGGGGTAATACGATCCTCGCCGTACAAGACCATCGAATGGGAAATATCGATCATCAGCACGGTTGAGGTGAGCGTTTTGTATTCCCGTTCCTGGATAATCAGATCGCGTTCGGTCAGGGCAAAGTCGTCGATGCCGTGATTAATCTGGGCGTTGTGGATGGACTCGGTCAGATTGAGGTGTTCCAGTTCGTCGCCGTAATCATATTCGCGGCGGTCGGCGGTGGCTTCCTCACCCAGACCCGAATAGGGCGTGCGGTGATTACCGCGCATCGATTTTTTGAGTTTGCCGAAAATTTCTTCCAGGGAGCGCCGGCGAATAGTCTGACCTGCTTTGGCTGTCACGATAAACTGTGCGCCGTCTTGTTCGTTTTCTTCGATGTATCCTTTTTCTTTCAGCTCTTCGATGAAATCGCCCATGCCGTATTCGTCACCGGTTAAGCCGTAGCGCTCATCCATCTGTGTCATCCAGTTCATGGCCTCGGATACATCGCCGCCGGTAAAGGTCAGCAGTTGTAAAAATAAGTTGAGCAGGGATTCGAACAGAGAGTCCCCGCTTCTCTTTTCTATATATTTGGTAAATAAATGACCAATCATTATTTTTACCTTCAATCCTACTTTTTAAATATGAACAAGTTTTTTTTACAAATTATTCTTGAAAACTCAGATTAGGTTGAATTGTTTCGCTGTGGTGAATTTTTTGTATGCAATGCACTGACATAATCTGACTTTCCGATTTCTTTGTGAGCTTAGTGAATTCTTAGCGTACTTGTGGTTCTCTTCATTAGGCGATAGATCCGGTATTCATCACCACTGAGTCAATATGCAAAGAAGCAGCGACATGAATCTAAACATACATGACGAAAAGTGACCAGTTGACTTAATATTTTGCAGTCCGATACGAAAATAAATATTGTCATAATGCATAATGCCTCCGGCGCTGATCGCATCATTTTGCGGTCGGCGCTTTTTTGTTTATATTGTTTCCATCATCATTAATTGGGTAAAGTTTATGATTAACGATTTACCCGAAAATTTCCGCACTTACGGCAATGTGCCTTTTCATGCCGCACTGATCCACGGCGGTCCGGGCGCAGCCGGAGAAATGGCGCCGCTGGCAGGGCAGCTACGCCACTGCTGCAATATTCTGGAGCCCCTGCAAACTGCAGATTCCGTTTCCGGTCAGATTAATGAATTAAAAATCGTGCTGGAAAGGCAGGCCAGTCTGCCGGTTGTGCTGGTCGGTCATTCCTGGGGGGCCTGGCTGGGATTTATGTTTGCGGCCAATTTTCCTTCTTACGTCAAAAAACTGATTCTGGTCGGAAGCGGGAGCTTTGAGGATAAATATGCGCAGAATATACATCAAATACGCATGGAACGCCTGAATAGCCACGACCGACAGGAGGTCGAACGGATAAGCGAAAAATTGAGTTCCGGATCACCGGAAAATAAAGATGATATTTTGAAGCGGTTTGGGGGAATTATATCTCGGGCCGACCAGTACGACCCTGCCCCGGATACGAAGGAAGACGTTTGTATAAGTTATCATATTTATAAAAAAGTGTGGCTTCAGGCTGCGGCCATGCGCAGCAGCGGCGAACTGCTGGCGCTGGCGGAAAAAATAACCTGTCCGCTGGTAGCTTTTCACGGTGATTACGATCCGCATCCTGAAGCCGGTGTCCGTGAACCGCTTTCCGGGATAATTCAAAATTTCCGGTTTATTTTACTGGAACGCTGCGGACATAAACCGTGGCTGGAAAAACAGGCCAGGGAATACTTTTTGAACCTGCTTTTAAAAGAACTTGCCTGCTGATCATTTATACTCTTTTCAATCGATATTACAATTAAAATACCATTTTGTTATTATTTTGTGA
>CAYXRA010000157.1:0-11045 GCA_964467525.1 uncultured Calditrichaceae bacterium | reverse complement strand
GCGCGATTGCGCATCGGAAGTGTGCTGCTGGCTCTGAGCGGAATGCTGTCGATTGTCGCTGCATTTGGTCTGGCTGCTCAAGTTCCGGCGCTAATATTTCTGCTTATGATATCGGGAGTTGTATATTTTCTTGCACTCATTTTCCTGAGCGGCTATTTTATGTCAGAAAAGGAAAAATAATAGCTGAGAGATTCTTTCCGGCAGGATAGATTCTTTACAGAAATCATGTATCCCAAGGATGGCGGTCAGTATAATGTTTAATTCATATCAATAAAGGATTGAATCATGGCTGACTTATCACGTAAACAATTTCTGACATCATTATTTTTTATGTCGTTCTCTGGATTTACGGCAATGCTAATGCCTTTTAACAAATCATGTCAGGATAAGCGAGGAAAATCTATGCAACCCCAAATAAATAATGATTTTGAGCCCGGATACCTGAAATTGCATCGCTCCGGCGCGCTGAAGGAAAGGGGACAGCGTCTGTGGAAAATGATGGAAGACTGTAACTTGTGTCCCAGAATGTGCGGGGCCAACCGCATGAAAGGAGAAACCGGTTTCTGCGGAGCCGATGATCAATTAATAATTTCATCATTCGCTCCGCATTTCGGGGAAGAACGACCGCTTGTTGGTCGCGGTGGTTCGGGAACGATATTTTTTTCAAATTGCAGTTTACGCTGTGTTTTCTGTATCAACTGGGAAATCAGTCAGGGCGGCGAGGGATTTAATCGCAGTATAAATGATTTGGCGTCGATGATGCTCACTCTGCAGGAGCGCGGTTGTCACAATATAAATATTGTTACACCAACGCACTATACCGCGCATTTATTGTTAGGTCTCGATCTGGCAGCGGAAAAAGGTCTGCGTCTGCCGCTGGTGTATAATACCTGCGGCTGGGAACGACCGGAAATTTTGAATTTGCTCGATGGTGTTGTCGATATCTATTTACCCGATTGCAAATATGCGGACAGCGCCATGGCCGATAAATACTCCTCCGGCGCCGAATCTTATCCGGAAGTTACCCGCAAAGCCTTGCTTGAAATGCACCGCCAGGTTGGCGTGGCCAAACCGGCAAAAGACGGCCTGATGTATCGCGGACTGATGATCCGCCACCTGGTGATGCCCAATTACGTCAGCGGCACAAAAAAAGTAATTGAATGGATCGCCGCCAATTTACCCAAAGATACCTATCTGAATTTGATGTCCCAGTACCGCCCGATGTACAAAGCCTACGATTATCCGGATATTTCCAGGGGCCTGCTTGCCGCCGAATATGCCGATGCCATTGAGTGGGCCAGAGAAGCGGGCCTTACCAATCTGGATATCCAGGGATGGTAAGTGGTAGCAGGTATCATTTAACGGGTAAATTCTAACTAAAAAAGCGAACGGATTTACTATGGAAGAATTGATCAGGACAATACGTCTTTTTGTACGGGAAAGGGACTGGGATCAGTTTCATTCGCCAAAAAATCTGTCCATGGCGCTCATCGTGGAAGCGGCGGAAATCGTCGAAATATTCCAATGGATGGATGAAACAGAAAGCAGTGCAGTCAAAGGCGAACAACTGGATAAAGTCGAACAGGAAATCGGTGATGTAATGATTTACCTGACCAACCTTGCCGACAAACTCGGTTTAGATCCCGTAGAAGCAGCTAAGAAAAAATTAAGGATTAATCAGAAAAAATATCCTGTTGAAATGGTAAGAGGAAAATCAAAAAAATATACCGAATATTTCAAAGAATAATTTAGATAAATGATGAATCGGAAAGGAGGCTCGTTTATGGATACCATCGAGGCAATTTTGACCCGCAGGAGCATCCGGAAATATAGTAAAGAGAACGTCAACGACGAACAAATTAAACAATTGCTTGAGGCCGGCATGAGCGCGCCTTCGGCGCATAATTACCAGCCCTGGCATTTCATTGTTATCCGGGACCGGGCTACATTAAACGCAATTCCAGAATTTCATCACTTTGCTCAGATGCTGAAAGACGCTCCGGCAGCAATTGTTGTTTGTGGAGATACGGGCATTGAGCAAAACGTGGATTATATTAATCAGGATTGCTCGGCGGCGACACAAAATATCCTGCTCGCTGCCCATGCTATCGGGTTGGGAGCGGTCTGGCTCGGTATATTTCCCAGGGATGAGCGTGTGGCAAATCTGAAAAAATTATTAGATATTCCTGAAAAAATCCTGCCGGTTTCCATTGTATCGATTGGACATCCGGATGAAAAGAAACCGACCGCGAAAAGATATAATATCAATCGTATTCACTATGACCGTTGGTAGAAAGGCATTGATTTATGAAAAGAAAAAATATATCGACAAATACCAGGTGGGAACCGATCGTCGGCTATTCAAGAGCCGTACGCGTGGGACCCTATATTCATGTATCCGGGACGACAGCGACCGATGAAAACGGCCAGATTATCGGTGTGGGCGATACCTATCTGCAAACGGTGCAGGCGATAAAAAATATCAAAAAAGCCCTTGAGATGGCCGGCGCCGGACTGGAACAAGTCGTCCGGACCCGGATTTTTATTATTAATATCGGTGAATGGAAAGAGGCGGGCAGAGCGCACGACGAGTTTTTTGATGATATTCGTCCGGCGGCAACGATGATCGGCATCCGCAGTCTGATCGATTCCAACATGCTGGTTGAAATAGAAGCCGACGCCTACGTTGAGGATTAAAAATAATCTTAATTAATTATAATTTTCCGGCATAATTTTTATTGAATTTGGTTATCCTCTTATATATTTGTGATACTGTAAGGATCAAATAAAAACAGCATTGAAGGTAGTCATAGAAAACCGGATTAAAATACCGGATTGATGACAGTCACAGTAAAATATAAATCTATACACTATAATTGACAATAATAACCAAATCATTGGAGGGTATATGTACAAAAATATCTGGACGCGTAGCGTCAATGTTTTGATTGTGCTTTCAATATTATTTTTTTCGCTACTCGGTTGTGACGAAAGCACCTCACCAGCCGACGATCCGCCGGAAATTCCGCCGGCATCGACGTTCGTTATTGACTTTAGCGATTTTAATCAGGCTGAAAGCAGCGCACCATCCGCAATAGCGGGTTCAGAACAGTTATCCAAAAGTTACTGGTTATACGCCAGAAGCGTCGTCGGCATCTGGAATGCCATATTGTGGGTAAATTTGGTTGTACCAACAACTTCATTTCTGGCTGCGTTTAATAAAGATCCTGAACCGGAAATGAAGGATGATGGCACCTGGGTGTGGACATATTCGTTTTCAATATTGACGGCCCAGTTTGATGCGGAACTGCATGGCAAGATTGTCGGTCCGGAAATCGAGTGGAATATGTATATCAGTAAAGCAGGGGAATATGAGGATTTCAACTGGTACTCCGGCACATCAAAATTAACCGGCACAGAAGGCACCTGGCTGCTGAACAGAAATCCGCAGAATCCCGAATCTTATCTGGATATCGAGTGGCACAGAGATCTGATCAATGGAACGCGTGACATCAAATATACCAACGTATTGCCCGGCGCCGAAGAAAACGGCAGTTATATTTTTCACGGGCTGACAACGGATTCGACTTACAATGCGTTCTATAATATCTACAGCGCTGTTAATGAAAATAATACCGATATCGAGTGGCACAGAACAAATAAAGACGGCCGGGTGCGCGACGCCAGACATTTCGATGACGACGGCCAGTGGCACTATTGGGACGAGAATTTCGATAATATTGAATAGTATACCGTTAGATTATAATGTATTTAAATCTGTCCTCCGTTGTATTGTATCTGCATCGGAGGACATTTTATTTCTAAAGAAATGATTCCAGCGTATCATTCTGAAACATGCGTGAAATCTGTTCTTCGGCATCCACGATTTTCAGTTTATGAAAAATGCAGCCCTTCTTTAAACACGCTTCAACAATGCCTCCGTTGGGCAGATCCACAACAAACATCGGTGATGCACAAAGGCTGCATGTATCATGGGGATCTTTCAGACTGACGCCGCATTCCGGACAAAACAAATCCAGAACCGCCCCCTTGGGGATAGATATACCGCGTTCAATATTATTATAGCTGCCATATACGGGATCAATAAAGAACAGACCTTCTTTATTTTCGTGTTGAACTTTAACCTTCAGCGCCGGATGACCGTTGATCTTTATACTGTCATCGTTCAACAAGTGTCCATTGGGGCACCTGGCGTGTTCAACGACCAGACTTTTGGATGGTACTTCAATTTCAAGTTGTATTTTTTCTTTTTTCACCATGATTTTGATCCTCTGGTTTTACTCATTTTTTAAAAAATTCGTAGCTGCGCCATAATAATTAAATTTTTTATTGACATCAAGGATTTTTTGTTTTATTATACTGGTGTACGTAAGTACATTTAAAACAGGAGGCAAATAAAATGACCGGTAATATTAAAATTTATAAAATAGACGATTTCGAGCAAACTGCTGTGGCTGGGTTGAATTTTATGAATGAAATCGAAAAGGAATATTTCGAGGAGCGCGCGGCGATTATGGAGTTTGATGGCGGACTTATCAGAGGTAAGGCCGAGCGTATGGCGTACGACCTGGTTTTACAACGTCGCAAGCGTTTCAGCAAGGCCAGCTGATTGATCCGATTTATGCCTGAATTATCATAAAAAAAATCAGAAGTATTTAAAACGAAAACTGATCCCGCTTTAGCTTTCAGCGGCAACTTTTTTGGATCGCTCAATCAGCTCCAGTAAAGTGCTTACTTTGGGCCGGGCCGGTTTAAAAAGGTAAGCGATTGCTTCTTTTGAATAATTATCCTGCAGGAATGCATCAATGCTTATTTTTTCAAACCAGCAGTCTCTGATTTTAGTACACGGTACATCATGATGCTCGCTGCGACAATATTTGAATGGTAAAAAATGTCCTAATTTTCTGCAATATATCTGCTTATCATCAAATTCGTTAATCATACTTATTTTTTTCTCCCATAAAAAAAATAATTTAAAACGAAAGGACCAGGACTAATAAATCAAGGTCTGGTCCTTTCGAAAAGTCATCCGTACAAAGATAATGATCTGAATCCATGTCCGGATTTCAGGCACTGGTTTAGTCGATTAACCCCACTTACCGGTTTTGTTGAGCGGGGGTTTTGGTAATCCTTCAAGGGATTTGAGCGATTCGGCCATAATTTCTTCAGGTAACGGAAAATTAACCAGCTCTTTTGAAAAATATTTATCATAGCCGGTCAAATCCATTAATCCATGTCCGCTCAGGTTGAACAGGATCACTTTTTCTTTACCTTCTTCTTTGGCTTTTTTAGCTTCATTAACAACCGCGGCAATGGCATGACTGGTTTCCGGGGCCGGAATAATGCCTTCGGTTCTGGCGAACATCAGAGCTGATTCGTAGCATTCCAACTGATCGAATGCCTGGGGCGTCAGTAAACCTTCAACAATCGTTTGACTGATCAGGGGAGCGATGCCGTGGTAACGTAAGCCGCCGGCATGAATGGGAGGCGGAATAAATTCGTGTCCCAAAGAATGCATCGGCAGCAGCGGCGTCATTTTGGCAACATCGCCGTGGTCATAGGCAAACGGCGCGCGCGTCATGGTGGGGCAGGATGTCGGTTCAACCGGTATAACATCAATATTGGCGCCATTGATCTTATCCAGAACAAAGGGGAAAGCCAGGCCGGCAAAGTTGCTGCCGCCGCCTGCGCAGCCGATTATCACGTCGACTTTATCCTCGCCAATTTTTTGCAGTTGTTTTTTAGCTTCCAGGCCGATAATGGTTTGATGGAGCAGTACGTGGTTAAGCACGCTGCCAAGCGAGTAGCGGGTCTTACCGGACTTATCCGAAACCGCTTCTTCAATAGCCTCACTAATGGCGATGCCTAGACTGCCCGGAGTATCGGGATGTTTGGCTAAAATATCCCGTCCGGCCTGGGTATGGGGGCTTGGACTCGGAATACAGTTTGCGCCCCAGGTCTGCATCATGATTTTACGGAACGGTTTCTGATCGAAACTAATACGCACCATGTAAACCTTACATTCCAGTCCGAGCAGAGCGCAGGCGAATGACAGGGCGCTGCCCCATTGACCGGCGCCGGTTTCAGTGGTCAGTTTTTCGATTCCGAATTCTTTATTATAATAGGCCTGGGCCACTGCAGTGTTCGGCTTATGGCTTCCCGGTGGTGAAACACTCTCATTTTTGTAGTATATTTTAGCTGGCGTATCGAGGGCCTTTTCCAGGAAATGGGCGCGGTGCAGTGGCGCCGGCCTCCAGCGATACAAAAGCTCCAGAACTTTTTCCGGTATATCAATCCAGCGTTCCTGACTCACCTCCTGTTCAATCAAATTCATCGGAAATACCGGCGCCAGCATATCCGGTGACACAGGATTGCCATCAGGGCCCAATGGCGGCTGCATTGGTGAGGGCAAATCCGCGGCAATGTTATACCACTGTCGCGGAATTTCATCTTCGTTTAATACGACTTTTACTTGCATTAAATCCTCCTTAATTTAATTAGAGCTATCAGTTTTTGTCTTACGAATAAATTTCTTTAAGACCGAATTATCTTTTTTGAGTTCTTTTGAACCGCGTGTAATTTTGCATAAGCTTAAATGCAGCTCGCTTGCGATTTTACGCTGACTAATGCCGTCATCGAGCAATTTTAATAGTTCCCATCTGGAATCGATATTTTTGAGCTCCGCTTCCGTAAGGATGCTCTGTAAAAATCCCTCAATAAGCTTAATGTCTTTTGTTTCCGCCAAAAGACGGGCTATTTCTGTGATATTTTTCATGGGCGTTTCTATTTGTAGTAACGTTACTGCTTATAGTAACAAAATGCAAATTTATAATTGTGTTTGATGTCACTTTTTTAATACCAATTTTGAAATCGATATTTATTCTGTCAGAATTAATAAAAACAATATCCTGGTCATTTTCTGCCCGCCATCGATAATACCAATAAACAGCCTTTAAATAGGGTAGGCAGAATAAATTTTGCAAATTTGTCGTTCTTGTTCCTAAAAAAGTCAGTTACAATTCAGATTTCTAAGGGCGGTAATTTAATGAATAAGAAAATGAACGAACATGTATGGAACTAATTTATCGTTATTCTGTACCTTATTCTCATTAATGTAGTCTGGTTTTAATAGTCTGTTTTTTGTAAATTATTGTAATTATATGGTTTGGTGATCAAAAGAGTTTAATTTCAAAATTCTTAAACAATCGGAGGTTAATTTATGATTCATCTAAGGTTTAACGGACAAAGAACAGTGATGCAGTTATGCATTTTAATCAGTGTATTTTTTTTCAGCAGCCTGTTTACGGCGGCTGTATATGCAGATACACCTTTTTCTTCCGAAGACCTCATAAAACTGGAATATGTAACCAGCGCCGACATCAGTCCAGACGGCCAATGGATTGCATATACGTTACGGGTACCGAGGACACCCCCGGAAAAAGCCGGTGGGGCGTACAGCGAATTGTATCTTGTTTCAACAGAAAGCGGTGAAATTAAGCCCTTTATTACCGGCGATGTTAATATCTACGGTGTGCAATGGAATCCGGACGGATCGCAGATCAGTTTTGTTATGCGTCGCGGGGATGATGCGAAATCACAGGTATGGCAGATTCCTGTGGACGGCGGGGAAGCACGTCCGGTGACCGATTCCGAAACCGGCGTGTCCGCTTATCAATGGCACCCCTCGGGCAAACAAATTGCCTATATTTCTACAGAACCGAAGTCAGAAAGGGAAAAAGCACTGGAAAAAAAAGGATATGATTTCATTTATTATGAAGAAGACTGGAAACATAAAAATCTTTACTTGTATGACATTGAAAGCGAAGAAACCGAACAATTAACACAGGATATCACGGTTTGGTCGTTTAAGTTTTCTTCAGATGGCGACCGGATAGCTCTTTCCGCTTCAACAAAAAATCTGATAGACTACCGCTATATGTTCAGCAACATTTATCTGTTAGACACCGAAAACAAAAAAATTGAGCGCCTGAGCTATAATCCCGGTAAGCTCGGCAACTTTGCCTTTAGTCCCGATGGACAACATGTTGCCTATGCCGCGGCGCTGGATACAAGTGATCATGCCGTGAGCCAGGCTATGGTTATTCCCGTATCAGGCGGCCCGGCTAAAAATCTGACACCCGAAAATTTTCGCGGACACGTTGAATGGGTAGGCTGGAAGGATAACAATACCGTACTCTATCGCGCCGGAGAAGGTGTGGAAACAACTCTGAGCGCCGTAGCCATCAAAAACGGCAAGCGCCAGGTTATCCTCAATTCAAGGGAAAATAATGGCGTTATTTTCAGCAATCCAGATTATACAAAGAATTTTAAGCATTTTGCCTTTGTCGGCAGTACGCCCGAATATCCCGGTGAAGTTTTTTACTGGCGCAACGGCCGGGACATGAAACGGTTAACTGTTTCAAATCCCTGGCTTTCCGAAAGAAATCTCGGTAAGCAGGAAGTCATTCGATACAAAGCACGTGATGGATGGGAAATCGAGGGTCTTTTAATACATCCTGTCGGTTACGAATCGGGAAAAACCTATCCGCTGATCGTAATTGTTCACGGCGGACCGGAATCGCACTATTCCAATGCCTGGGTCACACGCTACAGCAGTCCCGGACAGATACTTGCCGGAAAAGGTTATGTTGTTTTTTATCCCAACTACAGGGCCAGTACCGGTTACGGCGTTGAGTTTGCCAGGGCCGGTTACAAAGATGCGGCGGGCAGGGAATTTGACGACATCGCCGACGGCATCGATTATTTAGTTGAACAGGGCATTGCCGATAAAGATCGCGTCGGACTCGGCGGCGGTTCTTACGGAGGTTTTGCCTCAGCCTGGTTTGCCGGTTATTACACGGAAAAGGTAAAAGCAGTATGCATGTTTGTGGGTATCAGTGATTTAATCAGTAAAAGGGGTACGACCGACATTCCATACGAAGAATTGCTGGTACATTCGGGAAGAAAGCTTGAAGAAATGTGGCAGTTCAGCCTGGAACGCAGTCCTATTTATTACGCCCATCAGAGTAAGACCGCCGTACTCATTTACGGAGGTACTGCCGATACACGGGTTAGTCCTAAACAGAGTATTGAGTTCTACCGCCGCTTAAAAATGAACAATCATCCGGCCGTTCGCCTCGTGCAGTATCCCGGAGAGGGTCATGGCAACCGCAAACAGGTTGGCCGTATCGACGTACTTTATCGGATTATAGAATGGTATGATTGGTACGTAATGGAAGATAAACCTCTCGATGGCCCCATGCCGCAGCTTGATATCGGTGATAAATACGGTATAGAGCTGCCCGAAAAATAAATCAATCCGATAAGTTCAAAACACAAATAGAAAGATATGGGAGTGATGGTAAATCATCACTCCTTTTTTTTATCCTATCATCCCGGCGATCAGATAGAAAAGGGCCGCCAGACTGCCGCCCATGAGCGCATAGGGCAATTGTGTTTTCACATGATCGATGTGGTCACTGGCTGAGGCCATCGATGAGATAATTGTCGTGTCTGAAATTGGCGAGCAATGGTCGCCAAAAACGCCGCCACCAAGCACCGCGGCAACAGTCAGGGGAATGCTGACATCCATTGCCTGGGCCATGGGAATGCCAATCGCAATCATAATCGCAAAGGTACCCCAGGATGTGCCTGTTGAAAAAGCGATAAAACAACTCACCAGAAATACGATAACCGGCACAAAGTTCGGACTCAGCCATTGTTTGGATAATTCGGCGACGAAAAGACCCGTGCCCAGATCGCGGCATACCTTGCCGATGGCAAAGGCCAGCATCATCAGTAATGCCAGCGGAATCAGTCCGCCTACACCTTTGAATGTGAGATCGATCAGCTCTGAAATTTTAAAAAATCCCTGCGCTTTATATAAAATTATCGCAACCAGCAATGCGCTTAATACCGCCCATAGCACGGCGGTCGATCCGGAACCGCTGCCGATTGCCTTAAAAACAGCCTTCGGCAGGGACATGGACTGAATATTTTCCACCTGACTCCAGCCCGAATAAATCAGGCCCACCGGCATCATAAACACCATTGTGGCGATTGGAACAATCATGTTCCTGGCCCGTGCCGTAATCTTTTCTTTTTTTTCGAGGGCGATCACTTCGCTGGAAATCATCGGCGTGGCGCCGTCCGCGATCACCTTACCTTCCTCCAGAGCCCGGCGTTCCGCTTTTCGCATCGGACCGATATCTTTTTGCGTCAGCACGACAATTAAAACTACAGTCATTGCTAACAGGGGATAAAAATTGAGGGGATAAGCCTGAATCATAATTTTAAGCGGATCGTTCAGACCCTGCGCCAGAAGCAGTCCCATGATGTAAGCGCCCCAGGCATTCAGCGGAATCAGGATACAGGTTGGCGCGGAAATGGAGTCGGCAATATAGGCCAGTTTTTCGCGCGGAATTTTCATGCGGTCGAAAATCGGGCGAAAAATGGAGCCCACAGTCAGTACATTGATACTGGATTCAACAAAAATCGTAAATCCGGTAATCCAGGCTAAAATCTGAACAACCCGGCGGCTGTTTCCTTTTTTCCGGGATTCGATATATTTCAGAAAGCGGTTCACATAATTAATGAATCCTTCAACACCGCCAGAGCGCTGGATGAAAGCGATGAGTGCACCCACCAGCGAGCTGAACATAATCGTACGCGTATTGCCCGGTTCTTTGAAGACATCCACCAAAGCCTGAATCGTTTCCAAAGTGCCGTAAAAAGGATTCCATTGATTTATAATGACCCAGCCTATCCAGATACCGAATAATAAGGAAATAAAGACCTGACGTGTTTTTATGGCCAGAATGATGGCCAGCAGCGGGGGTAATAATGACCAGAAACCGAAGTGTTCCATGCCTGCTCCTGAGCAAATAATATAATCGCGAAAACGAACTGAAATGAATTGACTCAATTAAGGTGTAAATAATAAATGATAGCAGGTTAAGATGCAAATGAATAAATGAAACATCCATGATTTTGCAAACACACAAAGGCATGATTAAATAGAACCC
>CAYXRA010000156.1:0-11063 GCA_964467525.1 uncultured Calditrichaceae bacterium | reverse complement strand
TCCGCTGGGACACATCAATGAAATGATGCAGGATATGGCTGAGCATCAGTTCGTGCTTCTGAAAACCAATTTTAAACCCCAGCGCATTATAGATGCAATGAAAAAGGATCATTATAAGATCTATTGCAAAGTGGACGATCGAAATCCCGCTAAATATTTCACTTTTATCGGGAAATAAATAAATCATTTTGACGGATAAAGTAGCCAAATCCGATGGCCCGGGACTTTGGCTTATTAAAACCACAGACTTCATTCCGAACCGAACAAACCGCGGCATTGTGATTTATGCACTTCGATTAATGTCGCGTAATTATTTGTATTCATGAAACAAAAACCATAAGCTGTTGTAATAAACGACCTGACTACGAACTTCAAACGGAATTGTAAATAATGAAAACAGAGCCCGGAAGAAATTGCTGGCGCATTGGTAAAGCCGAAAAGGCCGGACTGCTTATCGACGGGAAAGCGTACTTTGCACACTTCAGAAAAGCAATTATCACGGCACAAAAGCGGGTGCTTATAGCCGGCTGGGATATCGACAGCCGCATTCCGCTGATAAGAAACGGTAAAGATGACGGCTATCCCCGTAAACTCGGCGACTTCCTTTTAACCGTCCTCAAACAAAATGAACAACTGCATATTTATATGCTGCTCTGGGATTTCTCGATGATCTACGCATTTGAACGGGACTGGACGCCGGTGCTGAATCATGCCAACTGGCGGCGGCATCATCGCCTGCATCTTGTCCTTGACGATACGCATCAGCCGGGCGCATCGCACCACCAGAAAATTGTTACCGTTGACACGTCGGTAGCATTTACCGGCGGATTCGATCTCAGCAAATGGCGCTGGGATACCCGTCAGCATTTGGCTGATGACGAACGCAGAACTGATCCCTCCGGAAAAAGGTACCCGCCGTTTCACGATGCGCAAGCGGTATTTTCCGGACCGGTCGTAGGCGATTTTAATGACTTGTACGATCAGCGCTGGAAAAATGCCACCGGTAAATCGCTGCCGTCCTTTACACCGTTAAAAAATGATGACACCATCGACGCCGCTTTTGAAAAAGTCGATTTCCGCGATATTAACGTGGCTGTTTCCAGAACCTGGGATGTCCCCGGCGCCGCCCGGGCGATCAGGGAATGCGAGCAATTGCATGTCGATGCCATCGGCAGCGCCCGGGAGTTAATCTATATAGAGAACCAGTTCCTGAGTTCTTCGGTGATCGGCGAGGCCGTTATCAGGCGGCTGGAATCCGAAGGCTGTCCCCAAATTGTAATTGTTCTGCCCAGGCGAACCGCCGACTGGCTGGAACAGGTGACGATGGATTTTTTGAGGGAACGCTTGCTGTTTCTTTTCGAAAAGGCCGATAAACATAAACGCCTGCGGATTTACTATCCGGAAATTCCGGAAAGCGGTAAAGAGGTCCTTTCCGTTCATTCCAAATTATTTATTATCGATGATGTGTTTTTAAAGGTCGGTTCTTCCAACCTGACCAACCGTTCGATGGCTCTGGACAGCGAGTGCGATGTATCCATTGCCGCAGAAGGTGCAGGGAATGCGCAGGTGCGGGCACAGATCCGGTCCGTTCGCCAGCGGTTGCTTAGCGAGCATCTGGGTATTTCAGAGGATGAATATGCAGCAGCGGAAAAAAAGACCGGCACGATGATCGCGGCGATTGAATCCGTGAACAACGGTGAGCGGCGCCTCTCTGAGATCAGACACGGTACGGATGAGGAAACGCTGAAGAATATTGAAGCGATAACCATTGTTGATCCGGAGCGCCCGGTGGAAGCGGATCAGCTTATCGATCATTTTATCGGCGATACCGGCGAGCCGCAACGAAACAGCAATATCAAAAAATTTGTATTGATACTGCTTGGATTAGTTGTCGTTGCCGTACTCTGGTCGTTTACACCCGTCGGCGACTGGCTGGATAAAGAAGCGATTGCAGAATTCTTTGTTGCCGATGATCGGACTTTTCCGGCCATGGGACAGTTATATTTTATACTGGTATTTATTATCACGGCTATTTTTGGCTTGCCGGTTACCGTGCTGGTGGGCAGTGCAGGCATTTTATACGGACCTTTTCTGGGCAGCGGGCTGGCCCTTGCCGGATCACTGCTTTCCGCGACGGGCTCTTATCTGATTGGTCGCCGCACCGGAAAACATTTTATCCGCAATTTTGCCGGTGAAAAAATAAATACGATCAGCAAGCGTATGTCCAGACGCGGTATCTGGGCAGTAACCGTCATCCGCATGGTGCCGGTCGCGCCCTTTGCCGTCGTAAATATGCTGGCCGGCGCTTCCCATATTAGTCTGCGCGATTTCACACTCGGTACGCTGATCGGCATGCTGCCGGGCATTTTACTGCTGACCACCTTCTTCGGCCAGTTGGTCCGGGTAATCAGAAACACAACCACGACGAATATTCTGATTTTTATCGCGGTAATGGTGATGCTGCTTATTTTCGTGTTTATCTTATTCCGTTATATTTATAAAAAAAACAGACGGCAGGACAGGCGACCGGAAAATGAATAACAGCTTCACAGTGATGACCTACAACACGCATGAAGCGGTGGGCAGCGATAAAAAACGGAATTATCAGCGGATTGTGGATGTGATTCGGTCCGTCGATCCGGCCGTCGTTGCTCTGCAGGAGGTCGATGTCCGCCCGGACAATGATACGGCCCAGGAATCCCTTTTATTTGAGACTATAAGGAATGCGCTCGATTTTTACGGTGTTAAAGGCATCACCATGGTGCGTTCCCAATCCGGCTACGGCAACGTAATTTTTCTGAAATCCGGGCCGCAAAACATCATGCGCCATGATATATCGTTCAAAGGCTGTGAACCGCGCGGTATACTGGAATGTGTCACCGAAATAAACAACCGCCCGCTGCGGATTATAAATACGCATCTCGGTCTGAAAAGAAAAGAACGGATGCAGCAAACCGATGCTTTGATCGAACTTCTCAACAAGGAAAAAGAGACGCCGACAATTCTGGCCGGCGATTTCAACGAATGGCTGCCGCGCAGCAGGGTGATACGACGACTCGGTCAGCAAATCAGAAAAGTATCCGCTGGCCGGACCTTTCCGGCAAGATTACCGGTATTTACGCTGGATCATATCTTTTATAATGATGCCCTGAAGCTTATAAAATCCGGCGTCGTCAATACTGCGCTCAGCAGGAAAGCTTCCGATCACCGCCCGCTTGTGGCCCGCTTCAGCCAAACTTGAAAATTACCCGTTTATTTGAAGCCGCTGCGCGCATGGCTGTAATGTCTTAACACTTTTAATTCAAATTCATTGGTCAGCGGTTTATCCGGATTGTATGCAGGACTGTCAAAAATGGCCTGCTTTTTGAGATCCAGAAAAACATTATTATTTTGCCATTCGATTTTTTTAATCCATGTCGGTGAAATTATAACGTCCTTACCGGATTGGCTGCCCTCGGATACATAAACCATCAGATAGCGAATCTTCCAACTGTGAACTTCAATGATAATATCCCCGACTTTCCCGGCCGGGCCATTTTCGGCATTTATGTCCAACCCGATTATTGCATTTTGAGTTCTCAGATGTGATTGCAGATAATGGTAACTTTTTTGATTGAAGGGATAAATTGAATCAAAAATCTGAAACAGACGCGCATCACTGATGCTGCCCCGGGGCAATTTTACCAGCGGCCATTCCTGGCCCGGATTTGTCTGCTCCTCAGGGAATTGCTGCCAGTGTTTCAACGCCATTTGGCTTTCGTTTTCTGCTGTGAAGTTTAACTGATGCAGTCCCGGTAAAAATTCTGAACGGTTACTAAGATCGGTCAGGTAATAACCGGATAAAACAATAAAATTAATTTTATTGTTTCTACTTGCGGCAATGCCTATATATCTGATGCGCCAGAACAGATCATCAAAATACAAATCCGATATTTTTCCCGTTTGGTTTTCATTCAAATCGATTTCTATTTGCTTTATTTTGTCCGCCTGAATTAACATAATCCCATGCATCTGTTAAATTTAAACTTACCTGATAAACAGTGACGATAGTTGTTTTAACATCCTGATCCGTCATCTGGCAATTGTATTAACAAAAAAATAACAAAAATCGTACCAGAAAAAAAATTACGAGTTAAGTTATATAAAAACAATAACTGAAATATTCTTTATCGGAGGCACGATAAAACGCATCGAATTTAAATGGGAAAAAAATATACGTTATTTCGGAAAATGGTCAGAAAATGTGAATAAAATTGTACCGTGAATGCATTCCGGGGGGTAAGCGCCCGAATGTTATTGAGGCCTCCCGTTATATATTGAATACTGCGGGATTCCCGGTGATTATATGATTCACCCGCTCCGGGGCGTTGCTCGGGGCTATAAATATCCAACCGCGCTGCGGTTTTTTAATTTGCTGTCATGTCGCCCTTTGAAGGGGGCCGGGGGGATGTTCTTATAAATCCTGCGCTAACAGCGACCCCGCTCTGTCAAGCCTCGGATGGGATGGTGGGGAAGCAGGGGGTGAGGCGTTTTACTGAAATCGCGTACCGGTGAAATATCCACAGCCCGTGGTAAAGTCCTGTGTAATTCCGGATAACCAATCCACCTGTTTGAAGGGAATCCTGAGGGGCTTTAATAATAAAACGAATTGCTCTGGCTGTATTTCCGGTGCGTCGGTGTGTAATCCCAGAAAAATGATCAGTTAATATCATGCTTATTCAATTTATTATACAAGGCGCGACGGGTGATACCCAGAAGCTCGGACGCTTTGACCCGGTTGTTACCAGTGTGCTTTAAAGTTTTCAGGATGATTTGTTTTTCAGCTTCATTCAGTGTTATTCCGACGTTAAAAACCAGTTTCGACTGAGGCGTGGTTTCCTTCTGCATCCGTTCCGGTAAATGCTCCATGCCGATCTCTTCATCATCGCAGAGCAGCACCGCCGACTGGATCACATTCTTAAGCTCACGGACGTTGCCGGGCCAGTCGTAATTTTCCAGCGCCGTCATGCAATCGGGTCTGATCCGGATAATACGCTTACCCAGTTCGCGGTTGAAGAGTGTCAGCATTTCTTCCGCAATCAGCGGGATATCGCTGATCCGGTCCCGCAGCGGCGGCAGGACAATACGAAAAACGTCCAGCCTGTAATAGAGGTCTTCCCTGAATTTGCCGTATTTGATCAGTTCCTCAAGATTTTCATTGGATGAGGCGATAATCCGGGCATCGGTTTGCTTCGATTGCTTTCCGCCCAGCCGGGTAAATTTTTTATCCTCAATCAGGCGCAGCAGACTGATTTGAACTTTACCGCCCACGGAATCTATTTCATCGAGGAAAACTGTCCCTTCCGATGCGCGTTCGAAGATACCCCGGTGCTGTTGAGAAGCGCCGGTAAACGACCCTTTTTCATGCCCGAAAAGTTCGCTGGCAACCAGTTCCGAGGGCAGGGCGCCCAGGTTAACCGGAGCATACACATTGTCACGCTTTGCGCTCAAACGGTGAATGGATTGCGCGGCAAGTTCTTTGCCAGTTCCGGTTTCTCCGGTAATCAGAACCGGAATATTGGTCGGCGCCACCTGCTCGATCTGTTTGTAAACCTTTTGCATCTGCGGGGAGCCGCCGATAAATTGCTCGAAACGGTAAACCGTTTCATCACTTCTGAGCAGTCTGTTACTGCCGGCCTCGAGCTGTTTTTCCATGAGAGTGGTTATAACCATATCCAGCTCTTCATCGGAAGCCGGGTGCCGGACATATTCGAAACCATTTGACTCCAGAATATCCACTGCAAAGGCAAGATCTTTTTCTTTGGCAACCAGAAGCAACTGTGTCGTTGGGCTGCCGCTTGCGATAATGGTCAGAAAATCCTCGAAGTCCAGCGGTTCTCTGGCACACACTTCACTGGAAATGATCAGTAAATCGTAAGTTTCAATCTCGAAAAATTTTAAAACCCTTGGGAGAGTCGAAAGCCAGGTAGCCTTACAGTCATACGTACTTAATAGATTTTCCAACTGTTTTTTCAGCGGCTTATCCTTAGCCGCAACGAGTATTTTTTTATTTTTTAAGGGCATTTGCTGTAACGTTTTAAGTTTTTTGACGTGCGTCACAATTTATGCTCATAAAATTTGTTTTACAAATATATCGTCAAATAATTTTATAATTTTGTTATTTAAAATGCTTTCTGCCATCTTAGCCCGGTATTTTTATAATACTGGCGGTTCGGTTACCGCGGGAATTCGCCTCTGCGGCATTAAGATTTTGAAGTTTCCCTGCAAAATAACTAAATTGCCAAATCATGTGCCGCCGCCTGAAATGCAGGCCTTTGACTGATTGGACTAACGGCTGTGCATGCTTTCAGGTTAAATGATCAAAACCGTGCAGGTGATTTTTAATGAAATTTTTAACGCTGATCAGCGCAGTCTGTATCGTTTTAATTAATTCCAACGGAACAAGAGCAATGGACCTTAACATCGAAAAATTTAAAGATATTTTGCCGGAGCAGCTTAACGGCTGGACCATTGACGGAACCGATCAGTTTTATTCCGCCGGTAATTTATATGAATATATTAACGGCGGCGCGGAACTGTATCGTTCCTATGGATTCTCCCGTCTTTTCAACCGCACCTATGCCAAGGAGGGGCAGCCGGATATTATCATCGATATTTTCGATATGCAGGAGGCAGCCAATGCCTATGGCGTTTTCATGCATTCCGGAGAAACCCCCGACCGCTCAATCGGGCAGGGCAGTGAGATTTCAGACGGTATGATCACCTTCTGGAAAGACCGCTGGTATGTAACCATTCTGGCTTTTCCGGCGACGGATTCATCCCGGGAAACCATATTGGAAATTGCCCGCCGCATCGAAGAAGCAATCCCCGAAAACGGCCCGCTGCCCGAACTTTTGCAGTATCTGCCCGGAGAAAATCTGATTGAATCCAGCATCCGCTATTTTTATCACTACATCTGGCTGAACAGCCATCTGTTTATCGCCGATCAGAATATTTTGAATATTGAAGACAACGCCAGGGCGCTGCTGGCCCGCTACCAAGCGGAAGGCGGCAATCCCGTTTTACTCATCGTCGCATATCCGGATGCAGCCGCAAGCGGGGCGGCGCAGCAGAAGTTCATTAAAAATTTTGCCCCGGAGCTGGCCGGGCAGACCCCGGTTCAAATCGAGGACGGCAACTGGGTCGGGTGCAGCAGGATCGGTGAAAAATTGCTTATTGTGTTTGACGCCCCGCAGCGGGACAGCGCCGAAAAACTGATTCAGTCTGCCGAAAAAAAGATATCAGCCAAATAAATTAAGGGAGGCATTGATGAAACATGAATCCATAACCCGGCGCACGTTTATCAAAACAGGCGCCACGGTGGCCGGCGCATTTTATCTGGGAACACCGGCGCGGATCTTTTCCGGTGATACGATTAAAACCCCGGTTGTGCTGGTTCGCCGGGAAGACGCGCTGGACAACAATCAACGGGTGAACGCAGCGGTAGTTTCGGATATGCTCGATGAAGCGCTGATGGCGCTTACAAAGGAAAAGGAAGCGCAAAAAGCCTGGCAGAAAATCATAAAAAAGGAAGACATCGTCGGTATTAAATCCAATGTCTGGCGCTATCTGCCAACGCCACCGGAGCTGGAAAGCCACATCAGGCAGCGCGTGCTGGAAGCCGGCGTCGCTGAATCGAACATCAGTGTGCGCGACCGCGGTCTGCTGCGTGATGATATTTTTATGAAGTCGACGGCCCTGATTAATGCCCGGCCCATGCGCACCCATGCCTGGTCCGGTGTGGGCAGCCTGATTAAAAATTATATCATGTTTGTCGATAAACCCTACGAATGGCATGATGATTCCTGCGCCGATCTGGCCGGTATATGGAAACTGCCGCTTGTAAAAGATAAAACACGGCTCAATGTGCTGGTGATGCTTACCCCCTTATTTCACGGCACCGGTCCGCATCATTTCAATCCCAAATACACCTGGGCCTACAAGGGTCTGTTAGTCGGATTTGATCCCGTGGCCGTAGACAGCGTGGGATTGCGTGTTATCCAGGCCAAAAGACGCGCATATTTCGCTGAAGCGCGTCCCGTTAATCCGCCGGCCAAACACATCCTGCTGGCCGATACCCGGCACCGGCTCGGAACCGCCGATCCCGCTAAGATTGATCTGATAAAGATCGGCTGGGATAAGGATATACTGATTTGATGCCTGCTCAATCCGCGGTGCATTTGGCAAATTACTAAGATAAAAAAACGGAGTGGTTTTAAATGAAGCTGGTGGCCCTGACCGATATTCACGGCAAAATCGACGGCATCGAACAAATCGCTGAAACTCTGAAAGCGGCAGACCTGATTTTGCTGACCGGTGATATTACCAATTTTGGCTGGCGCAGCCGTCACGCCGCGCGTGTGGTTGAAGCGATAAAAAATTTTAATGCGCGGATTCTGGCCGTACCCGGAAATTGTGATACCGAGGTGGTTGCCAGATATCTTGATACAACCGGCATTAATCTGCACGGCACAGTGCAGTCCTCAGGCGGTATCGATTTTCTCGGCGTCGGCGGTTCGATTCCCTGTCCGGGTCGCACGCCCAATGAATATTCCGAAGATGAGTTGGAGCAGAACCTGCATCTCGCCGCCCGCGAACTGAGAGATAAAAAAGATTTCATAATGGTCAGCCATCAGCCGCCGTTCGGTACCATAGTCGATCAAATCGGAAACGGCAAAAATGTCGGCAGTCATGCCGTGCGCCGTTTTATCGAAAAATATCAGCCGGCCGTTTGTTTTACAGGTCATATCCATGAAGGGGTGGGCAGAGATAAAATCGGCGAAACACAGGTTATTAATCCCGGTCCCTTTTCCGGCGGCGGTTATACCTATGCGGAAATCGATGAAAAGGTGAAAATACTGGAAATCCGATCATGGAAAAAATAAATGAACGGTTATCCTGCCTGTAATTTTCCCGGAAGAAAAAAATCATTTTTTTTTTGAGGCATAAACGTTATCTTTGTAGATTAATTAAATACATTTACTTTACCTTAAACCAAATTTGGAGGCATTAATGAAGAAACTGAGTATTGCGGCAATCTTAACCATTCTGAGTCTGGCGCTGATTTTTTCCTGTCAATCCGCCAAAGAACAGGAAGCACCGCTGATCCCGATGAAGGATTTTTTCAGAAATCCGGTTAAATCCTCTTTTCAGCTATCACCCAACGGCGCTTACCTGGCTTTTATGCAGCCCTGGGAAAACCGTATGAATGTCCATGTCCGGAAAATCGGTGAAGAAGAAGTCGTCCGGGTAACCGGCGCCACGGAACGCGATATCGCCGGTTATTTCTGGGCCAGTAACGACCGGCTGGTTTATGTCCGGGACAAGGGCGGTAATGAAAATTATCATATTTTTGTAGTTGACCGGGACGGCGGCAATGAAAAAGAGCTGACACCGTTTGAAGGTGTGCGCGCCGGCATCATCGATGATCTTGAAGATGATGAAGCGCACATGCTGATCAGCCTGAATAAACGCGATGCCCGTGTTTTTGACGTTTATCGCATTAACATCGTTAGCGGCGAAATGGAAATGATCGCCGAAAATCCCGGCAATGTGGTCGGTTGGGTGACCGATAACGACGGCAAACTGCGCATCGCTGCGACAACCGACGGTGTGAACACCAGTCTTCTTTATCGTGAAAAAGAATCGGATGATTTTAAGGTAGTCCTCACGACCAATTTTAAAGAGACGCTGTCTCCGTTGTTTTTCACATTTGATAACAAATACATCTATGCTTCATCCAATTTAGGGCGTGATAAACAAGCCATCGTCAAATACGATGTGGCCAATGCCAAAGAAATGGAAGTAATCTACCAACACCCCGATGTGGATGTTTCCAATCTGTTGCGCTCAAAAAAACGTGAAGTGATTACCGGCGTGGCTTTTGTCACCGATAAGCGTCACTATCACTTCTTTGATGAAGAACGTAAAAATCTGCAGAAAACACTGGCAGAAAAATTGCCGGGTTATGAAGTGGTTGTGAGCAATATGAGCAAGGATGAGCGCAAGGCGCTTGTGCGCACCTACAGCGATAAATCACGAGGCGCTTATTATTTCTATGATTTGGATAGCGGCGATTTTCGCAAGCTGGTCGATGTCAGTCCCTGGCTCAACGAAGACCACATGGCCGACATGCAGCCCATCAAATACCAGTCCCGTGATGGATTGGCGATTCACGGTTATCTCACGCTGCCCAAAGGTGTGGAAGCAGAGAATTTACCCGTGGTTGTGAATCCGCACGGCGGTCCCTGGGCGCGTGATTACTGGGGATTTAATCCCACGGTACAGTTTCTGGCCAACCGCGGTTATGCCGTGCTGCAGATGAACTTTCGCGGTTCCACGGGTTACGGACGTGAATTCTGGGAAATCAGCTTCAAAAAATGGGGCCTGGAAATGCAGAATGATATCACCGATGGCGTTCGGTGGTTAATTGATCAGGGCATTGCCGATTCGGCCCGCATCGGCATTTACGGCGGATCCTACGGCGGTTACGCCACCTTAGCCGGTCTGGCTTTTACGCCTGACCTGTACGCCGCCGGTGTGGATTATGTCGGCGTTTCCAATATCTTCACCCTGCTGGAAACCATTCCGCCCTACTGGGAACCCATGCGTGCAATGTTCTATGAAATGGTCGGCGATCCGGAACAGGATGCGGAATTGCTTAAAGCAGCATCACCGCTGTTCCATGCCGATCAGATCAAAGCGCCGCTCTTTGTTGCCCAGGGCGCCAATGATCCGCGTGTGAAAAAAGCGGAGTCCGATCAGATTGTTGAAGCATTAGAAGCCCGCGGCGTTGAAGTGCCGTACATGGTAAAAGAAAATGAAGGGCACGGTTTTCGGAACGAGGAGAACCGCTTCGATTTCTACGGCGAAATGGAAAAATTTCTGGCTAAGCATCTTGGCGGAAAAGTTTATACGGAAGCGGACGCAAAATAACAAAATCAAGCCCCGACCCGTCGGGGCTTTTTATTTTTTAATTGCGGAAATCGTAATTTTCTGCTTAAGAAAAAGAAGTGATTATTTTT
>CAYXRA010000155.1:0-11104 GCA_964467525.1 uncultured Calditrichaceae bacterium | reverse complement strand
TCAAATCCATTCAACATCCGTATTTCGAGGGGCGATTTGCCGCATTTTTCGGCCAGTTCATCGATCATGGATTCAATGGCAAAATTAACCTGCGGTGATCCGAATCCGCGCATAGCGCCCGTGAAATTATTATTGGTGAATACGGCGCATACATCGGTTTTTACATTTTCACAGTGATAGGGACCGGCAGCCTGCACCACTGAGCGCCAGGTAACAAAGGGACTCATCGAGGTATAGGCGCCGCTGTCGGCAATGATATTTATTTCCATGGCGCAGATTTCGCCATTTTTCCCGCAGCCCCACTTATAATTCATAATGTACGGATGCCGTTTGTAGCTCTGGATAAAGGAGTCTTCCCGCCGGTTGGTCAGTTTTACCGGTCTGCCGGTTACGCGGGCCAGCAGGGCCGCCCTGACTGCAATTAGTGTTGCCGATTCATCCTTGCCGCCGAAAGAGCCGCCCATCGTTGACTGAATAACCTGTACTTTGTTCAATGGTAAGCCCAGGGCGGCGGCGATTACTTTGTGACTGGTATAAAAATTCTGCATGGAACCGGTTACACGAATCCCGTCCTGTTCATCGGGTTCGGCCAGAGCCGATTCCGGTTCAATATAAGCGTGTTCGACAGCCTGTGTCGTAAATTTTTGTTCGATGATAAAATCGGCAGCAGCGAATCCCTTTTGAACGTCGCCTTTTCTCACTTTATGACGGACAGCGATATTTTCGCCGTCATGGAGGCGCGGGGCATCCGGCTGCATGGCTTCCTGCGGATCGAAAACGGCAGGAAGTTCGCGATACCTGACCTTTACTTTTTCGAGAGATTTGCGGGCAATTTCCGCGGATTCGGCGGCAGCAATCGCCACAACATCACCTAAATAGCGGGTGCGGTCATCCGCTAAAATACGTATATCGGGTACGAGTCCGAAGCGGTTTACACCGGGAACATCTTTATAAGTTAGTACCGCTGCAACACCGGGCATCTTTTTTGCATCCACGGTATTAATTTCAACAATTTTCGCATGAGGGTATTCGGCATACTTAACCGCGGCATAAAGCTGATTTGCGGCATTGTAATCATCGGCGAACATGGCCCGGCCGGTAACTTTACCCAAAGCATCCACCCTTTTTTGATCCGATCCGATCATTGCACTGCCCTGCCCAATGTTGCATGGTGAAATAAGTTCGGATAGTTCATCATTTTTTTTCAGTTGCCCCCATACGACGCACTTTAATCATTTCGGCCAGGATACTGACAGCGATTTCTTCCGGAGTTTCGGCGCCGATATCCAGTCCAACCGGTGAAAATACTTTTTTAAGTAATACCTCAGATACCCGGTCGTCGTTTTTTAATTTAGCGAATATCTCATTGCGCTTTGTTTTGCTGGCGATCATGCCGATGTAGCGCGCCGGCGCATTGATTACCCGACGCAGTACCTGGTAATCATCTTTATGTCCGCGGGTAACGATAACGACGTAATCATTTGCAGCAATGGGAATGCTTCCGGCAATAGTTCCCGGATCACCAACCATGAGATCTTTGCTGTCAGGGAACCTTTCATTCGAAGCAAACGCTTCACGATCATCGATGACGATGTATTCGAATCCCGTACTGCGGGCGAAGCGAGCCAGATGATAGCCGATATGCCCGCCACCGAAAATGTATAATTTTACCTGCGCCGCCAGCGGTTCGATAAAGAATTCCATGGTTCCCCCGCAGACCATGCCCGTTGATTTTTCATCTGCATCGTGCAGATCGTAGGTCACGGTACGCGGTTTATTATTTTTAATTACCTGCAGGGCATCTTTGATAACCAGCGCTTCCACTGATGAACCGCCGATAGTGCCTTCAATTTTACCATCGCCGAGCACGATCATTTTGCTGCCCGCATCGCGCGGTACCGAGCCGCTGGTTTTGATGACCGTAACCAGGGCGACTGATTTTCCCGAAGAACGGAGCTCGGTTATTTTTTGATAAATATCCATGTATCTGCCTTTTTCTGATCCGAAGAACAGCTTTATTTTTTAATTGCGCCTCCGAAATATAGGTACAGAGTCATTTCATTTCCAGTGGTATGCTGAAATAATGAATCAGAGGATGAGAAGAGTTATGGATTAGAATGGGATTGCTTCGGGCTGCCGCCTTGCGGCACCCCTCGCAATGACGGTCATTTTGTATTAATCCCTTCTTAGAATTTTCCTGTTTGACATCAATCGGTTTGATGCGTAGAATAGAGCTTTTTGATCATACTTTATGAGGAATGTTCATGTTGAAAAGATTTATCTATCTGATGCTGCTTTGCCTGATTTTTTCAGAGACGACAACGGCCCGGTGGCATAAAATCAGCGGAAATTATGCAAATGTCGAATATCAAAAGGAACATCAGGCGCTGGCCGATTCCCTGCTTAAAATCGCCGAGCTTGGTTTGCCGCGTCTTGCCAAAATGCACGGTTTGCCGGTCAGTATTTTTGATGAAGATAAAGCGCGCATCATCATCACCGGGGCGCCCGATATTTCCAACGGATTCGCCCTGGGCAATACCGTGGTGATCTATGCCCTTTCCTCCATGTACATGCCCTACTGGAGCAGCAAGCGCACCTGGTACGAAATGGTGCTCACCCATGAGCTGGCCCACCATGTGACCTTCCGGGCGATCCGGCGCAAACTTAATTTTTTCGGTGAACTGGCAAATCTTACCGTACCGCGCTGGTTTTTCGAAGGTGTTGCCCAGTATTTCGCCGAGAAATGGAATACCTATCGCGGCGATATCTACGTGAAAAATGCCGTCCTTTACGGAAAACTGAATTACGAGTCCATGAAAAATCTGAACGACGGCCGACTGCTCTACGCCTCAGCCAATGCCTTTGTGCGCTACCTGGCCGCGGAACACGGCGATTCTTCACTCATTAAGGTAATGTCACACAATCCCAAAGGCTGGCTTTTTGATTTTGATGCGGCCTTTGAAGCCGTCTATGGAAAAGAGCCGCGCGATCTGTTCCCTGAATTCATCAGACACATGGTGCTCTATTACGGCGACCGCTTCGCGGCTTATCCGGTTAATGAATCAGGCAGTGAACTACCCTCCTTTGGCTATTACTGCGATCAGATTATCCCGCTGATCAGGAGCGATTCGACTTACCTAATTTCGGCGCAGCTTGATAAAAATCACCGCTACAAAACAGCGTACGTTGTACAAATTAAAGATGGTAAAACACACAATACGGAATTTATAACCGATAATTATACCACGGATTTATTTATCAGCGGCGATCAGAATTATATCGCGTACGGCCGCTATCAGGTGGGCATTGAGGATAACCAGACCGCCATTGACCTGCGCTGGCAGGTTTATGATCTTAATGAAAAGAAAAAATACATCATCGACAGTAATCTGCGCGCCCGGCAGGCAGCCTTTACACCGGATAACCGGCTGATTCTCTGTCATGTGCAGGCCGACAGCAGCATTTTTTACGGCTGCGATATTCCGCGGGGCAAGCGGGAAACGCTGTTCAAAACGGCAATGCCCGTGGGTAATCTGACGGCGGTTTCCAATGATATGATTGTATTCGACGCCCAGCGACCAAACGGAAACCGCGACCTGTTTCTTATCGAAGATAATAAACTCAAAGCCTTAACCAATGATCCTATCGATGACCGGCAGGCGCTAACGCTGAACGATTCCCTGCTTATTTTTAACCGCTTCACCGATGAGAATCCGGCGCTGGCTCTGTACAATTTAAACCGGAATAGCTTCAGGATAGTCTGGCGGGATCAGTACGCCTACTGGCTGCAGCGGATTGACCGGGAAAAGCGGACGCTGATTATCCGGACCTGGCAGCCGGATCGTAAAAATTTGTTCAGGGAAATTGCCCTCGATTCACTGCAGCAGTCGGACACAAAAACAACCATAAATGAAACGCCGGCCGCATACAGCGACTGGACACGGAAAGCGCCGCGGCCGGTGAATCTGTTTAATCTGCCGGATACTGCCCTTGATATCGGCAAACGGAAGGCGCTCAGATTTCCCCAGGCGCCTCTGGAGCACATTTTGACCTTTGCCCTGCCCACCAGCGATCCGGATCTGGGGCTGGGTATTTACGGATTAACCGCCTGGGTGGAAGCAATGCAACGGCAGACGCTGTCCGCCTCATTTATTCTGTTTCCCGAAGACTACTATCAGTCGCTGTTTTTGTTAACCCATTCACTGAAGGCACTGAACAGTGACTTCTTTGCTGCCTATTATCACGGTCCCGTTTTCTTTGCCCATCAAAACGAAACCTATATCGAACTGTATCAGGACATCGTAGAACTGGAATGGCAGCGACGCTTCTATGTTAAGGGCAATCCCAGATTTTACGTCACCCCGGCGCTAAGCTATGGCGGGTACTACCATAAACTCAATGAAACACTGCCCAATACGCCCAACGATTTCGGATACCACGGGCCGCGGGTTTCCTTCGCCATGCACTATCATTTGCCGACACGGTATTATCCGGTTATCCCCAAAAGACTGTTTGCTTTATCGGGCAGTTATTTTGCATCTCTGAACCGGCAATACGATTTCAGCATCGGACAGGCCGAAGTTTCCCTGGGCAGTAATCTGATTTGGGAATCGCTGGGTCTGCGCACGGATATAACCTATATCCGGCAATCCGGCACGCTGACGCCGCTTAAATCGGTGGGGATCGACCGTTTTTATGAATTTGACCTGCCGCGTGATTTTAAATATACCAAACCCCTCCGGGGCATTCGCGAAGATATCAGCGGCGATGAACTGGTTTATGCGACGACTGAACTTAACCTGATGCTAAAAGAAAAGACATCTTATAAACTGCTTTTCCTGCCCATTGACAACCTGGCCGCCACAGCCTTTTTCGATTATGCCCGCTTGCGTGCCGGTAATTATATCGGCGTGTACAGCTATGGGGGATCACTGTCATTCGGGGATCCCCTGGCCCGGTTCAGTCTCGGTTATGCCATCGGCAAACTTTCGGATGACAGCCGCGAAGCGCAGCTATATCTGCAATTTTCCATGTATCTGCCGGAGTAAGTTCCGAAACGCATGGGATTGCCCGGGGATCGCGAGGGGAAGCGCGCGCCGATAAATTGTTTACTGCTAATCGAGCGCGGAAACCTGCCGACTCTCCATAAAAATAATTGAAAATAAAGGGTTAAATCGATAATTTAATTGATTGTTTTTGATTTGCTTCACAAATGTTATCCGTGCCAGTGGATAGTTTGGTTGCTTTTCGACGGAAACGGTTTATCCGGCACATATTACTTGCGGCGGGCCATGTAAGTAACGTGGCGGAGCTGTAGATTTTTCTGAGCAGGCATTGCAGCCGGGTAAATTTTGTGACGCTATTTACATCGTTAAAAAACAACAACTTAAAAAGATGAAGAAGCCCCCACCCCTAATCCCCTCCCCACCCGTGGGGAGGGGACAAAGGGGAGGGGCAGGAGAATTTAAACAGATGAAAAAACTTATATTTTTCTTTTTCCTTTCGGTACTGCTTGCGCAATCACTTTATCCGCAGACTTTGCAGGATATTAAAGATCTTGAAAAGCTGAAGAAGCAACTGGAAGAAACGGGAAAATTACCTAAGGAAGTGGAACGTAAAATACCGGAGGCCGCATCGCTGGAAACCTTCGAAAGCGCGGTGGATACCCCTAAAACCGTTTCAACTAAAAAAGAGAAACCCGAAGAAGCACCAGAGGAAAAAGAAGAAAAAGCCGTAGCTGCAGAGGACGAAGCAGCGGAAAAAGAACCCGCGCCGCTGCCTTTATTCGGTTTTGAGGTTTTCAGTACGGCGGATATCGATTTCACACCGGAAATTTACGGTCCGGTGGATGACAACTATCCGCTGGGTCCCGGTGATGAAGTCATTATCACGGTCTGGGGCGAAGTGGAATTACGCCATGAGCTGACCATCAACCGCCAGGGGCAGATATTCATCCCCGAAGTGGGATTGTTCAATGTGCAGGGATTAAGCATGGCCCGGCTTAAACAGAAACTGGCAACCATCATGGGCAAATCCTATTCATCAATCACCAAAAACAAAGCTTTTCTGGATGTATCGCTGGGAAAACTGCGATCGATCCGGGTTTATGTGGTCGGTGATGTGCAGAGTCCGGGCGTTTTCACGGTTCCCGCCCTGACCCCTGTTTTTAATATGCTTTTTTATGCCGGCGGATTGAAAAGCAGCGGATCGCTGCGCAATATCCGGCTGGTGCGCAGTGATAAAACCGTAGCCGAGCTGGACTTTTACGAATTTCTGACCGAAGGCAATAAGTTCTCGGATATCCGTTTACAGACACACGATGTATTACTCGTACCCACGGCTAAAAAACTGGTAACCTTACGGGGCACTGTAAAAAAAGAAGCCCGCTATGAATTGAGCGGGGATGAAGGGTTAACAGAGCTGATATCCTATGCCGGCGGATTCAGGGATAACGCCTATATCGATAAAATTTCGATACAGCGCTATGTGAATAATAAGGACCTGAAGCTGATCGATGTAAATTTCCGGCAATTACTGGCCGAAGGCAGAAATTTTCCGCTGCAAAACGGGGACCGGATTTCCGTTTTTCCCATGGATCGGGACTTGAAAAACTTTGTTACGATTACCGGTCCGATTTACGGACCGACCCGATTTGAGTATTACCGGGGAATGACGATCAGCGAATTGTTTGCCATGGTGGATAGTATTAAGGGCGAAGCCTATCTGGAGCGCGTGCACATTACGCGTATTCTGCCGGACCGCAAACAGCGTATTTTTTCTATTAATTTGAAGGATTTTCTTGAAAACGAAGATCAGGATTTTCTGCTGGCGCCGGAAGATCAGATTACCATTCAATCCAAAAGTACCCTGTTTCCGGCTGATTACGTGAATATTTACGGCGCAATCAACAGTCCGGGCCGCTATCTGCTCAAGGAAGAAATGACCCTGAAAGACCTAATCTTTGCCGCGGGCGGTTTTACAAAAGACGCCCTGATTACCGAGGCGGAAATTTCACGGGTAAATCCCAAAACAACGCAGCCCAATAAACTTGCAACTATCATCCATGTGAAGATCGATTCCAATTATACCAAGGATCTGGAACTTCAGACCGGCGAACTGTTTTTCCTTGAGCCATACGACCAGGTGTTTATCCGCACCAACAGCGACTGGGAGCTGCAGCGCAATGTCAGTCTGACCGGAGAGGTAGAGCGGCCCGGCACCTACACAATAAAGAACAAAACAGAACGGATAACCGATATTATCGAACGGGCCGGCGGGCTGAAACCAACGGCCTACCTGGAGGGCGCCACCCTGACCCGCAGTAAAGAGGGCGTCGGGACGATTGGCATTGATTTCAGAAAGATATTCAGGAATCCGGGCAGTGAGGAAAATATTTATCTACAGAACGGCGACCGGATCGATATTCCCGAAAGGCTGGCTACCGTAAAGATTGTAGGCGGCGTGCATTTCCCCAGCAGCGTGCTCTTCGAAAACAGCAAGGGTCTGGATTACTATATCAAAGCGGCCGGGGGCTACCGTGAACTGGCCGATAAGAAGAACGTCACCATTCGTCTGGCCAACGGCCGGCCGGTAACGCAGCACCGCTTTCTGCTCTGGAAGTATCTTTCCGATGATATTACCGCGGGCAGCACCATTTACGTTCCCCTGCTGGCCGAGCGGGAATCCATAGACTGGTCGGGCGCCATTCGTGATGCGGCGGCGATCCTGAGCAGCGTGGCCACCACCATTTTGATTTACGACAGGCTTAGGGATTAGGGAGCGTTTATCGTTAATCGTGGCTGGTTGCTGGTTAATCTGAGAAACATCCCCGCCATAGGCGCCCCTTCCAGGGGGGAATTCGTTATTCGTTACTTTACTGGTTGCTGGATACTGGTCGTAGCGCAGAGGACAGAGTGCATAGAGCATGGCGGGAACCATGAATTGTTACTCGTTATTCGGGTAATGACGGTGCAGTTCTTCACGCATTACTATTTTCACTTTTCTCTTTTCTAACTTCGTATTTAGGAACGCGGATGATCATTATGAAAAAATTAAGATAACACTAAACATTTTCACAGGACGGGATAATCCATGCCCTTTACATTTACACGCAGTAAAATCAAAGATGTTATTATAATTACACCGAAGGTGTTCGGCGATACGCGCGGTTTTTTTATGGAGAGCTACAAGGCTTCGGAATTCCGCGAAAATGGTATTGACGCCAATTTTGTGCAGGATAATCATTCGCATTCGGTTAAAGGCGTACTGCGCGGACTGCATTATCAACTGCCGCCGCACGCACAGGGTAAACTGGTACGCTGCACGCTGGGCAAGGTATACGACGCGGCGGTTGATATCCGGCAGGGCTCGCCTACCTTCGGAGAATATTGCGGTTACCTGCTGGACGCCGAAAATCATGACATGATCTACATTCCGCCGGGGTTCGCCCATGGGTTTTATACTTTAAGCGAGACGGCCGAAGTTCAGTACAAAGTTACCGCCGAATACGCGGCGGAGTCGGATCGCGGTATTTTGTGGAACGATCCGCGGATCGGCATCGAATGGCCGGCCGGGGAGAAGATTTTATCCGCGAAGGATGAAGGGCATCCGGCATTAAAAGATGGGGAACTGCCGGTGTAAGCCCCCTCCCCCGGACCCTCCCCAAAAAATTCGGGGTGGGGTGAAAAGGCGTTGACAAAGTGGTTTTGATAATTTAATATTAACTTTTAAAAATAGTTGCCTCTTAAATTTAAAAAAAAGAGGAGTTGGAAATAATGAAACAGGATATAAAAGAATTAACTTCAGAATTAATTAAATTGCCCAGGAGGGATCGTTTAGAAATTATTAGATTTTTACTTTTTCTGGATAACCGGGATCCTGAACCGGATAACATTGAATCTGCCTGGGAACAAGAGATTGCGGACAGGGTGCGTTCCGTAGACGAGGGAAACGCAATGGGTATGGATTACGATGAAGCTATGCAAAAGATTGAAGAGAAATTTAGATATGAAGAAAATAATTCTTCGGGAAGCATTTGAAGAATTAAACGACGCCATATCATATTATGAAGAACAACAGTCCGGCTTAGGAAGAAAGCTGAAGGAAGAAGTTGACCTGCATATTCAGTGGATTTCAGAACATGCCGAAATCGCCAGAATTAGGCGCGCTGGTTATCGCCATGTAAATCTTAAAATATTTCCTTATTATATTGCCTACATTACCCGGAAAGATACACTTGGATTCTTGCTATTGCACATCGTCATCGTAAACCTGAATATTGGATTAAAAGAAAAGACAAGACCTGATAACAACGCTAATTATATTGCACAGCCCAGGGTAGGACGAATTATTGGGTTTACCTGTTCAGCCTGATATACGCTGTGGATAAACATTGATTTGCCTGTGTATAACAGGATACAGGAAGCCAGTTAATAAAAATTAAATTATATTTATTCAAATAAGTAGCTTCTTTTTAAGATGCAATTAAACAAACTAAAAAAACTGATAAATCAGGGTGAAAACTTACGTTGTGAGTTTAAAGAAAATTTCGGGCGCGAGTTAATTGAAACCCTGGTTGCATTCGCTAATACCCGCGGTGGAAACATTTTAGTTGGGATTTCGGATAGTGGGCGTATTACCGGAATCAAAACAAAGGAAGAATACGCTCAATTATGGTTAAATCAAATTAAATTGCAGACACAGCCCGCTTTGTTTCCTGATATTGAAGAAATTAATATTGATAATAAAAAGGTGGTTGTATTTAATATTCCCGAACATCCGATAAAGCCTGTAAGTTTTAAAGGGCGTTATTTTAAACGTGTCTTCAATTCAAATCACCGGATGAGTATTTCAGAAATTGCAGATATGCATTTAAAAACTTTTAATACGAGCTGGGATTATTATCCGGATACACACCATAACCTGAAACAAATTTCACTGGAAAAAGTCAATCAATTTATTGAAATGGCGAACAGACAAAATCAATTCATCAAAGATGATCCACTTACCGTTTTACATAAGTTTGAGTTAATAAAAGATAACAAAATTACGAACGGTTGTTTTTTACTATTTACTACCCAAGAAACCCTGCTGACTGATATAGAACTAGGAAGGTTTTCGAATCGCACAGTGATAAAGGATTCACTAACTGTCCGAGCAGATTTATTGTCTGAAGTTAAAACGGTAATGGATTTCATTATGAAACATATAAATAAAGGTTACATAATCACCGGAAAACCGCAAAGAGAAGAACGCTGGGAATATCCTCCTGAAGCACTGAGAGAAATTGTTATTAATATGATTGTACACCGGGATTATATGCAGTCATCAGGATCTATAATAAAAATTTATGATGACCGGATTGAGTTTTTTAATCCGGGAAGGTTGCCTGGGAATTTAACCATTCAAAAATTACTCACAGGAAATTATATTTCAAATATCAGGAATAAACAAATTGCAGCTATATTCAAAGAGGCTGGTTTAATAGAAAAATACGGTTCCGGTATTCAGCGCGTATTAACTGCTTTTTCAGAGTATCAATTACCTCAGCCGCAATTGGAAGAAGTTCAGCATGGTTTTATGGTGACGGTTTTTAAATCTACTAAAAAAACCACCCAAAAAACCACCCAAAAAACCACCCAAAAAACCACCCAAAAAATTTCATTAACGGATAAAATTATCAAAGCCATTTTTGAGAACCCCAACACTACACAAAACGAGATTGCACAATCTCTTGGAATAAGCATAAATACGGTCAAAGAATATATTAGAAAATTAAAGAATGAAGGAAAGATCGAACACAAAGGAAGTCGTAAAGGCGGATACTGGCAGGTTAATAAAAAAACTTAATTTTCTCCACCAATTTGTTAGAAGACTTTATTTTTTTGAACTTCATTTCAAACGAAGGATAAGCGAAGGAAGAACGAAGGAACGGCGGGTTGTCATTCTGGCAGTAGAATAGCTGTTTATGAGTTGAGCGGTTTGTAGGTTTTGTCTCTTTGTGCCAGGGAAAAAAGATGGGCCTCTAAAGCTCAAAAGCTCGAAATGGACACCAAAAAAGATTTTAGTGGGGTTTTGTGTTTTTGTGTTTTCGTGGCAGAAAAAA
>CAYXRA010000154.1:0-11213 GCA_964467525.1 uncultured Calditrichaceae bacterium | reverse complement strand
AGCTTGTCGGCCGCGTTAACATTACTTGAAAATAAATTAAGTCCTCAGTTTTATTCTTGATTATGCATAAACAATCTATTATCTTATGCATAAACCTGGAGATAAAAAATGAGAACAACATTAGATATTCCCGAAGATCTTATAAATGAGGCATTAAGAATAACACAAAGTCGGACCAAGACAGAATTAATCAAACTTGCCCTGGAAAATATTATCCAAAAGAATAAGATAATGGGCTTGAAAAAATATAGAGGGAAGATAGATCTTGATATCGATTTAAATACCTTAAGAAAAAGACAATGAGAATATTGGTAGACAGTTCAATTTGGATTGATTATTTCCGGGGTGGGGATAATTCTGAGGTATTGGATTCATACATTGATGAAAACGTAATTTGCACGAATCATTTAATTTTGTCCGAACTTATTCCAAAACTCAGAATTAGAAAACAAAATAAATTGATAGATTTGCTCACCGAAGTATCAAAAATCCCACTGAATATTAATTGGAATCGGATAATTGAGTACCAGACGACTTGTCTTAAAAATGGAATTAACAAAGTTGGTATCTCTGATCTGATCATTGTCGACAATGCCATTCAAAACGATCTTATTTTATTTTCTACAGCCAAACATTTTAAATTAATAAGCGAATATATTGATCTGAAATTAGTGGGATTTTAGAATTTAGTTTAATGCTAACCAGCGTTTCAACGCCAACGCCAAACGCGGGCTGGTTTTGAGTAATTTTGTTAATCCGGTCGAGGTTTTCAGGCGTTTTTAAGTCACTTGCCGCTTGGTTTTGTGCGGGTTAAGCGCGGCCCGATGTATAAATTGTAGATTATCATTAAGAGGTCATAATATGAATACAAAAAAAAATGCCCCCGGTTCATCCGGGAAAAATTTTGAAAGAAGAATTTTTGGATGAGATGAATATATCGCAATATCGTCTGGCCAAAGATATCAATGTTCCGCCGCGGCGAATCAATGAAATTGTGCATGGCAAGCGGGGAATAACGGCATGACCCTGTGTTCAGATGTCCCCTGTGCGTCTATTCGTAACGCAGGGCGTTAATGGGATTCATATTGGCGGCGCGCGCGGCCGGATACAATCCGGCGATCATTCCCACCAGACTCGTCACAACCAGTGAGCTGACCACTGCCCAGACGGGTACGGCAAATGGAATGGAAAGCAGCAGGCCGGTCAGCGCGGCAAATCCGAATCCTAAAAGCATCCCGATAAATCCGCCGACCACGCTCAGCACCACGGATTCGCTTAAAAATTGCAGGAGAATGATCGGCTTTCTCGCGCCGACGGCCTTGCGGATACCGATCTCACGGGTGCGCTCCGTAACCGTAACCAGCATGATATTCATCACCCCGATACTGCCCACCAGCAGCGAGACCATACCCAATAAAGCAGCGACCAGCTTAATTTTATCGGCAATATTATTGAATGAATCGATCAGCGTATCATTGGAAAATAAGGCAAAATCATTTTCCTCGCCGGGCGGCACCTTACGTTCCTTGCGCAGAACGCCGATCACCTGACTCTGGGCCTCTTCAAAATCAGCCCCTTCTTCGACGCGTAAAGTCAGGTTTACGGAACGGTTTTTTCCCCAGAGATCTTCAAATGTGGTGATCGGAATGGTATTGGTATTATCGCGGCTCTCGCCGAAGGTACTGTTGCCCAGTTCTTCCAGCACGCCGACAACTCTGAATTCCGTACCCTTTATTTTGACCTCCCTGCCGATGGGATCTTCAAAAGGAAAAAGAATGTCTATCGCATCCATGCCAAGAACGACAACCCTGCGGTGCAGCTCAACGTCTGCTTTAGTCAATATCCGGCCGCGATCGATAAAATAACCGTTATTGAGAAAAAACTCCGGTTCGCCGCCGGCGACACGCAGATTGGGATTGGTCTGTTTATCTTTGTAACGCAAAGACATCCCAAATTCCCAGACCTCCGCGCCGACTGCCCCGATCAGATCGCAATTCTCACGAATCGCTTCTGCCAGTTCCTTTTCTAAATTTTTGCGGTATTTTTCTTTTTCCCCGTGACCGACCTGGACGCCGCTGAAATTATCATGTTTCTGAACCTGGAAAGTATTGGCGCCCAGTACATTCAACTCACCGGTGATGGATTTGTTATAGCCTTCCAGAACCGAAACGATGAGAATAACCGTGCCGATACCGATGGTTATACCAAGCGTCGTTAAAAATGATCGCACTTTCCCCGATTTAATTTGTGCCAGGGCGATCGCTATGTTTTCCCAAAATACCACCGGATTATCCCATCAATAATTTACTCATAACGCAACGATTCAATCGGATTTAATTTCGATGCTTTAAATGCCGGATAAAAACCGGCCGAGATGCCCACCAGCGTTGAAAATCCGAACCCGATGGCAATTGCCGGTATGCCGACACTTGTGGATAAATCCATCGTGGAAAGCACAATGCCGCCGAAAATAAATCCCAGAATAATTCCGATCAATCCACCGAATGAAGAGACAAAAACCGCTTCAATCAGAAACTGACTCAAAATATTGCGCCGGTTGGCGCCAATCGCTTTTCGAATGCCGATTTCCCGCGTGCGTTCGGTTACGCTCACCAGCATGATATTCATAATGCCGATACCGCCGACCAATAGCGAAATGCCTCCAATGACGAATACAATGATAAACAGGGTCGTGGTTAACTGGGCATAGAGATTGCTGAGCATATCCTGCTGATTTATGGAAAAGTCGTCGGCATCGGCCGGGGCGGTTTTGCGCACCCGGCGCATAATCCCGCGAATTTCTTCTTTCATATCTTCGAGAACAGACGGATTATTCGTCATTACCGCAATACGCAAATCGCGATGACTGCCAAAGGCACGACGAAAGGAAGTGATCGGTATGATGACAAAATTATCAAGACTCATCCCGAAAAAATTACCCTTCTTTTCCAGGATACCGACAACGCGGTATTTATCGCCGCCCACCTTAATCCGTTTGCCCAGCGGATTTTCCTCACCAAACAGTTTATCGGACACTTCACGGCCCAGAACAGCCACATAATGATTATTGCGCACATCAAGCTCGGTGATAAAGCGACCCCGCGCAGGATAAACATTTTCCGTATCCTTATAATCCTGGTTACTTCCGGCGATTAAAACGTTATCGAACTTAACATTTTTATAGCCGACCCGTTTGGTGGAAAACACCTGCGGCGATATCTTATCACTTAAAGTGCTGAATTCTTCCAGGGCCTCGTATTCTCTGTAGGTGATTTTTTTGCGGTTACGGTATTTCCAGAAATCGCCCTGTATCACCCAGGGAAATTTCTGAACATACACCGTTGATGCGCCTATGCTGGAAAGTTGTCCGTAAACATACTGGTTCAATCCCTGGATTGTCGTCCAGATGGTTATAATAGTTGTAACGCCGATGAGAATGCCCAGCGTCGTCAGCAGGGAACGCAATTTGTGCGCCTTTAACGCCTCCCAGGCCATTAAAAAATATTCGTTAATATGAGAATAGCTGTACATAATTACTGACAGTATAATTAAATGCCGTAAATGAAAAACAAAACAACAATACGGCTAATTTAACTGATCACTCACAATCCTGCCATCGAGCAGACGGATGATCCGTTTGCTGTGTTTGGCGATGTATTCCTCGTGTGTAACCAGAATAATTGTATGTCCTGCACTGTGCAATTGTTCGAAAAGCTGCATTATTTCTTCGCCCGTTTTCGAATCCAGATTGCCGGTAGGTTCATCGGCCAGAATGATGGATGGATTATTGACCAACGCCCGGGCAACAGCCACGCGTTGACGCTGCCCGCCCGATAGTTCGTTCGGCTTGTGATGCGTCCGGTCGCCAAGACCCACTTTTTCCAGTGTTTCGCGCGCTTTTTCCTTGCGGATATATCGTGAAGTGCCGTTGTAGATGAGCGGCAGCTCAACATTATGCAGGGCGTCCGCCCGGGGGAGCAGGTTAAATGTCTGAAACACAAAACCGATTTCTTTATTGCGGATTGTAGCCAACTGGTCGTCGCTCAGACTGCTTACATTCTTATCATTTAAAATATAATCGCCGCTGCTCGGCACATCCAGACAACCGATGATGTTCATGAGCGTCGACTTTCCTGAACCGCTCGGGCCCATGATCGAAACATATTCGTTCTCGGCGATAGTTACATCGATGTCCTGTAATGCCAAAACATCAATCTCACCCAATACATATTTTTTACTCAAATTATTTATTTGAATCAGCATGTCACCTACTCTTCTTTTTTGGATTTGATTTCGACCGGATCGCCGTTCTCCAGGGTTTTGCTCAGTGTTTTGAAGGGACCGGTGACAACCTGTTCACCCTCATCCAGTCCGCTTAAAACCGCGTAATGCGTATCATCGCTGATCCCCTTTTCAATGGGCCGGGCAATTGCTTTATTCTCCTTAACTACGAAAACAACTTCAACGACCTCTTCTTCAGTCTCCGCATCAGAGGCTGTTTCCGTTTCATGCTCTTCAATGTCCTTTTTTCTTTCCAGTCTTTTCTTTTCTCTGACCGTAACCGATTGTATTGGCACCTTCAGCACATTGTCCAGTCTTGTGGTTAAAATATCTACGGTCGTACTCATCCCCGGACGGAATCTGCGGTCGGGTGTTTCCAGCGTAATGGTCACTTCAAAATTGGTAACCTGTTCCTGCGTGCCTAATCCGCGGGTGATTGCGGAATGGGCAATTTCGGTAACGATGCCGTTAAACAACGTATCGGGAAATGCATCGACCTCAACTTCAGCGGAGTCACCTTCCGATATGTTAACCACATCGTTTTCATCTACTTCGATAACCGCTTCCATAACGGAAAGATCGGATATCACCATGATCACGTCTTCCTGAAACTGGGCGCCGATGGCCATCTCGCCTTCTTCTTTGTTCAATTCGGTTACAATACCATTCATCGTGGCATACAGCTTTGTTTTTTCCAGGGCGTCCTCGGCTTCGCGCAGGGCGGCTTCCGCCTGCAGGCGATTACTCCTGGCCACCTCATAATTGGCTTCCGCGGATTCCAGTTCCGCCGGCGAAATCAGTTCTTTCTCAGAAAGTTCCTTGCTTCTTTTTAAATCACTGAGGGCTTTCTTTTCATTGGCCCGGGCAGAAAGTAAAGAAGATCGGGCGCGCTCCATATTGGCCTGATACTGGGCCGGGTCCAGGGCCACAAGCAGCTGCCCTTTTCTGACACGATCGCCATCTTCCGCATTCACCGCTACAATTTTACCGGCAACCTGCGCGCTGATTTTGACGTCCACCGCGGGAGAAATCCGGCCCGAGCCGGTAACACGCTGCTGAACGAAACCGCGTTTGATCTTATCAACGGTAACCTCAACGCCCTTTTCCTTTTTAAGGATATTAAAAACGATCAAAGCGGCAATTACCAGGACAATACCGCTGCCGATAATTATTTTTTTCATTCTGAATCACTCCCGGGCTTTATACATGATAACGGTTTACTCAATATTTTCCAATGATATACCAACCTGATTATCCAACTGGGCTAAAACGATACGCGCGTTATACCGGGCCGCAACCAGGGTTTGTTCTGCCCTGGTCAAATTAACCTGCGCTTCGCGCACTTCCAGGGCCGTACCGGCGCCAATCTGATAACGTTCGTCGGCCAGGCGGTACTCTTCCTTTGCCGCTTCCAGATTTTGCTCGTTAATTTCGATAATATCCAGATAGGATTGATAATTTGCATAATACTGGCGGATAGATGCGGCAAGCTGCCGGCGATAATTTTCGAAGGTTTCTCTGGCGCTTTTCTCACTAATTGCCGCTTTTTGAACATTTACAATATCCGAAAATCCGTTAAACAGATTAAAGGATAAGTTAATCCCGTAACGGGTTTGATAATTCTGATCGAAATCGGAAAAAACCTTGTGTGTGTTTTCATGAAAACGGTCGTAGTTGACATAAGCGGATATGCGCGGAAAGTTAATGCCTTTAGCCATCGCCAGCGATAATTCACGCGATTTTATATCCGCTTCGTTTTTCTTGATCATCGGTTGGTTTTCAAATGATTTATGAATCAGACCATCGATACTTGGTAATGCGCTTTTCAGGTCCAGTGGCGCATCGATCTTGATTGGTGTTTCAGGCTTTCTGCCCATCACAAGATTCAGATACTGTCTGGCCTGCGCAACGACATTCTTTTGTGTAAGCAGGGTAATGCGGTCATTGCCCAGATTAACCCTGGCTCTGTAGACATCCAGTTTTGCCGTTGCTCCCAATTCGAACATCCGCTCCGCGCGATCCAACTGGGCCTTGCTGCGGTCGACGGCCAACTGATTTACTTCCAGAAGTTTTATTTGTTTTAGCAAATCGAAATAAGCCTCCTGCACATCCAGAACAACCTGGTTTTTCTGGGTTTCGTATTCATATTCTGCGGAGCGTTTATCGGCGCGCGCTTTGCGGATCTGATTCCACCAGATGCCCCCGTCAAAAAAGGTTTGACTCACGGTTACGCTGGCCGAGCTCGATTCGCGAAACTGTTTGTCAATTTTTCTGGTTCGCTGCTCGTAAATCACATTCCCTGTCTCGGGATCTATACCTACCGGTTCGTTACTCAGATATTCCGAAGGACCTGTCTCAACCCGGCCTTTACCGGCTGAAACATCAATGCGGGGCAGGACGCCTTCATAACTGCCGACCACATCCTTTTTTGCGGCAGTATAAGCATATTCGGTATTGATTAATATACTGTTATTTTCAAGGGCAATATTGATACAATCATCCAGAGTTAGCAACTCCGTATTATTTTGAGCAAAGGTCAATGTTATGCTCATTATCAATATTAAGTATAAAAGCACACTTTTGCGGGGACGTTTCACAATCTGTAACATATATCAACTCCTCCGGTGAAATAATTTTATGCTAAAATAGCTGGGAAATTCCGATTTTTATCGCCAAATAAATTACAAATAAAACAATGATCGCGGCAAATGACTTTCCTTTGTCAAACTTATATACAACGCCAAAACCTAAGGATAGCAGAATAATTTTCCAAATGGTAAAAATATCAAACGCATCCATTATTTGAAATATTGCCGTTTTAGCCTCAGCGGGATTTATGAACACGGCAAGACTGGTGTACACCTTCATCGAGCCTTTGTTCAGCACCATGAGCAGTTTAACAAGGGACTCTAATATGCCAATGATACTGGCCCAGCTAAAAACGGCAAGCAACTGAACATATTTCGCCTGCCCGCCATAGATAAAATTACCAAAAACCAGCAGGGCCAGCGGTACAACCAGAAAAACGATGACAACACCAACGGCGCCGCCGACTCCGTTTTTCAGTAAATATCTACTAAGAGTCTCGTTTTCCAAATCTTCAATGGCGATATCTTTGGCTTCTTCAGGGATAAAACTGTTATCATAAATAGTTTCTTTTTGCAGCTCGACCATCTCTTCACGTGCAAAATAGGTGAAAGCAAAGGATATAATTATGGTTAAAATCAAAGGTAAAACCCAGGTGGGTCGCTGACGCAAATTTTCAAAGACCGGCATCGGATCCACAAAGATGTTAACGATCTTTGAAAAAGGACTCATTTTCTTTGCTTCGGATTCGATAATTTCAGCCATTTTTTTCTCCCGGAATTTAGCATTGAATTGTTTACATAGACGTTAAGTTAATTTAAAAGTTGCCTATAATACAAGCAGGTAGCGAAATTATTCATCAATTCTTCAAAATGCAATTTATTACAAAAAATATTATTCAAATTTGGGGGGAGGAAACCATTTTACCCGTCTTCCGCATTGTGTAAGTTGGATGATGTCGTGATTCAGGCAGGGGAACAACAATACAATAAACCGGTTAATACTTTCAATCGTGTAAAATTTTCTTTGAATTAATTACTCGGGAGATTATCTTTAATTTTAAAGTGTCAATTACAAAACAGGGGGAATAAAGCATGAAGAGACGTGACTTTCTGAAGACAGCCGCTCTGACAACCGGAGCCGCCGGATTTATCCCGGCTGTATTTGATACAGCGTCAGCACTTTTCGGACAGACCGCAAATCCGGATGTCGTCTGGGTGGAGAACGGCGAACCGGAAGCGCTTCTTACCACGGCCCTGGGCGCCCTTGGCGGCATCAACCGTTTCATATCCAAAGGCGACGTTGTAGTCATTAAGCCGAACATCGGCTGGGATCGTCCGCCGGAGCTGGCGGCGACCACCAATCCCGATCTGATCGCCGCATTAGTCAAAACCTGCAGGCAGGCAGGTGCAAAAGAAGTAAAAATATTCGACCGCACCTGCAACAATCCGCGCCGTTGTTACCGCAATTCAAAAATTGAAGAACTGGCCAAAGATGCCGGCGCCGACGTCTCTCAAATCAGGCAAAACCGCTATAAAACCATTCCCATCAATGGCAGCCTGATTAAAGAGTGGCCGATCTATGAAGAATACCTGGAAGCGGATAAAGTGATTAATGTCCCGATCGCCAAGCACCATTCCCTCAGTCATGTCACCCTGGGCCTCAAAAATTTAATGGGCGTCATGGGCGACAATCGCGGATCACTGCACAATCATTTTGCACAAAAGCTTACTGAAATCGACAGCAAGATATTGCCCACGCTGACCATCATCGACGCCTACCGCATTCTGACCGCCAATGGTCCGGTCGGCGGTAATCCCGATCATGTACGCCTGACAAAGACACTGATTGCCAGCGATTGTACGGTCTCAGCCGATTTCATCGCCCTGGAGCTTTTTGGTCATAAACTGGATAAAGTTGAACATATTAAATACGCCGCCGAAAAGGGGCTGAACAAATACGATTTACAGAAACTGAATGTGAAACGGGTTAAACTGGCATAGATAATTATGGTAAAAGCAAGAAAAGTTACCCAAATATTCTTTCTGCTGTTTTTTATTTTTCTGTTTATTCGCGCACGGTATCCCTATGAAGTGAACATCGAATCGGATCTGATGCTGCGGTTTAGTCCGTTGATGCCGGTGTTCGATTTTATCAAAGACCTGCACATCGACCTGATCTTCTGGCCGGCGCTGATTATTCTCTTTCTGACGATCTTCCTGGGTCGCTTTTTTTGCGGCTGGATTTGTCCGCTGGGAACGACACTCGATGTCACCAGCAAAGTTGTAAAATCGCCATCCAACCGGTTAACTGAAAAATGGCAGAAACTGCGCTACCTCAAGTTTGCGGTTTTATTCGGAATGATAATTCTGGCATTTTTTTCAATTCATCTCTGGGGTTATCTCGATCCGCTATCCATTTTCAACCGGGCACTGACTGTCATTTTCTACCCCATTGCAACATTATTTACCGAACAGACGCTGCTTGCTGTTTCAGAGATATCATGGCTGGAAGATCCGGCTTACGCGGTTTACGATTTTTTCAAGATTAATATCATGCCCGAGGGTCAGGCTTTTTACAATCAACTCTTTTGGATTGCCCTCTTTCTCGGTATCATATTAGGACTGGAAAAAGTGACCCGGCGTTTCTGGTGCCGCTATGTTTGTCCGGCCGGCGCCTGGCTGGGATTCCTGTCCCAGTTCCGTTTTTACGAACGCATCGTCGGCGACGCCTGTCCGGTGTGTAACAAGTGTCAGACCGAATGTAAAATGAATGCCATCCCGGAGGGCGATATAAAGAAAACCAACAAGGTTGAATGCATCGAAAGTTTTAACTGCGGGGCAACCTGTCCGCCCAAATTCGATGCCATTAAATACCGCTGGCGCTGGAAGCCCTATCACACGCCCATCGACTATAATCGCCGCCAGTTTTTGTGGACCACCACGGGCAGCATTGTTGCTCTTGGCTTGCTGAACATCGGTCTGGCCAACCGCGAGAAGAAGGATCGACTGATCCGTCCGCCCGGCGCCCTGCCGGAGGCAGATTTCTATGACCGCTGTATCCGCTGCCAGAAATGCGTGCGCATCTGTGAATCCAACGGCGGGTGCCTGCAACCGGATAAAATTCATACCAATGTGCAGGAATTGTGGCTGCCGGTAGCGGTGATGCGTCAGGGCTATTGTGAATATAATTGTAATCTGTGCGGTCAGGTTTGTCCGACGGAGGCGATTCTGCCCTTACCTCTGGAAAAGAAACAGAAATTACCGATGGGATTAGCGCATTTTGACAAGAATCTGTGTATTCCTTTTGCCCGCAATGAAGACTGCATCGTCTGTGAAGAACACTGCCCGACGCCGGATAAAGCGATTAAATTCGATGTGAAGGATTATATTAATCAGGAAACCGGCGAAACCAGAAAAGTTAAATATCCCTATGTGGTAAAAGATTTGTGTATCGGCTGCGGTATCTGTGAAGATAAATGCCCCCTGCTGGGTGCGCCGGGTATTTTTGTTACCATAGAAAACCAGGTACGTCCGACTTCATTAGAAGCCGTGTAAACTTTCATTTAAAAAAAACTATTGGATTCCAATATGTCTGACTTAAATATTAAAACAACACCAAAACGCAGAAGATATGATGTTATAACCGAAATCGAAGACCTCGATAAAATTGCCATTACCGTAAAATCACACAAACTGCTCAAAGTGCTGCTGAAGGAAAATCCGCGCCTTGAAGCGATCATGCATGATTCCAAAAACGAGACCGAGGCTTTAATTGGCGTCCGCGAATGGATATTCAGCCGCCTGAAAGATAAACCGGCGGCAATGGAATTCTATAAATCCAAACACGCAGACCGAAAATTGTTTGAATCCTTACAGTGGCAGGATCTTGCCGCTATCCGTATTCTCGATTACATCGATAACGCCGGGCGCACCTTCGAAGATTTGAATCTGCGCGGCGAGCTGGCTGAAAACAATCCCATTAAATTAATCTGGCTGGCGGTGAATTTCGGTACGGGCGGCGCCAAACCGGCATTTTTTGTCGATATGATCGAATTGTTCCGGCAGCTTGAACACAGCAAAAAACCGAGACCGCCTGCACAAATTATCGTCGAGCAATGGATGGATAAATATCCGTCCGGGCTCGATCCGCGCATTATCAAGCTGCGCGAGGAAAACCGCGACCGGATCATAAAAATTCTGATAAAAAAAATAGACGATGGCGAAATCGAAAGCAGCAATTTCAAATTTGAAGCGGGTTTGTCACAGGAACAAAAATATCTGAAGATGCTGGACTGGTGGCAGCTAAGCGCCTTCCACCTGCGCTTTGCCGTCCGTTCCGCGGAT
>CAYXRA010000153.1:0-11299 GCA_964467525.1 uncultured Calditrichaceae bacterium | reverse complement strand
AACAGATCAGCGATTTTAAGGTATTTTGAATAAGAGGCCCGGGACATCCCGATTCATCGGAACGGCAGGGGTTCTTCCGCAGGAACTACTGCGTAGGAATCCCCTTGGGAGTGCCAGATAGCCCGTAAACACGCGGGCTTTTTTTGTTTTATACCGGTAATGTGAAAATGTATTTTGTGTACCTCCTTGAATCCCAAAAAGATGGACGGTTTTATATTGGGCAAACCAACGATTTATATGAACAATTAAAATATCACAATCGAGGTAAATGCCGATATACAAGAAACAAAGGACCATGGATAATTAAACACTGTAAGTCATTTGATACCCGTGCTCAGGCTATGCGTGAAGAAAAAAAGCTCAAGCACTTTAAAAACAGATCAGCGATTTTAAGGTATTTTGAATAAGAGGCCCGGGACATCCCGATTCTTATCTGCGATCATCTGCATAATCTGCTTGCAAATTTTTCTCTCACGCTGATCCCGCAGATGATCGCAGAAAATCAATCCAGCCTTTCTTCCTAAAATTCATTAATTCTTCTACAGAAACCGCTTCCCCTGCCAGGTATTTTTTTCTTCCATTTTTTGATCCATCATCTGTTGCAGTTCCGGCACCCGCTTGCCCCATTTGGGGGCGATTAAGTATTCCTTCGGCGCTTCACCGAACAGGCGCTGGATGATGATTTCGGGATTCAATAATTCCAGAAATTCGATCACTATTTCCAGATATTCTTCATAGGTTAGTAAACGAAATGGATCGACGCGATGCATCCGTGCCATTACAGTGCCACTTACGATGTGCAACTGATGGATTTTTAAAAAATCAAAGGATTTGTCCGATAGCCAGCGCGCCGTATCCATCCACAACGATTTGTCTTCCCAGGGAAATCCTAAAATGATATGCGTGCATATTTTAATGCCGCGGTTGGCGGTTAAATCCAGCGCCTTCAGATAGGCCTTTACATCATGCCCGCGGTTTATTTTGCGCAGGGTTTTATCGGAAATGGATTCCAGGCCGTATTCTATAGTTATATCAAAATCCCTGGCAAGCGACCCAAGATAGTCTATTTTTTCGGCATCGATACAATCCGGCCGGGTGCCGATGGTTAAACCGACCACTTCGGGATGACCGAGCGCCTCTTCATATAACTGTTTTAAAGTATCCAAAGGGGCGTAAGTATTGGAATAGGGCTGAAAGTAGACAATATATTTTTTTGCGCCGTAACGCCGCTTTAAAAAGGACACGCCCTCGTTGATCTGTTGCATAATTGACTTTTTCGGACTATTGTATCCGGGATTGAAACTGGCATTATTACAATAAATACAGCCGCCGCTGGCGACAGTCCCGTCGCGATTGGGACAGGTAAAACCGGCATCCACGGTAACCTTCTGCACCCGCTCGCCGTATTTTTCCCGCTGATAGTGGACGAAAGCATTGTATCGTTTATTTTGTATTTTAAATAGTTCAGGTAGTTCTTCATTCATAAGTCTGAGTATATAAAAATCCGTGTCACGATTCAAGTTTGAAGATTCAGGTGTTTTAATTCAACGTTATTGACGATATTTAATTTTCATTTATTTGTCGCAATAAAATAACTGAGTCATAAATCTATCTAAATGCTGTTTATTGACTTTGTACCTGAGATTCCTCGTTGCTTTGCTTCTCGGAATGACATTGTTCAAGTAGTTATCAATAGAAGAAACTTTCACTTTCTATAAAACCCTAAAACATTGGGCAGCGTCCAGAAAATAAAATTATTATTGTTTTCAGTAAAGCCGCTTTCGAAACTCCCCACCCGTTTAATCTCGACGTCATTATGCGAAAAAAACAGGGATGCTTCCGGTCCACCCTCCAGATGTTGAGCATTGACCAGATTGATCGGCAGATTCAGTAATATTTTATTTAAATCATGCATCGAATGGGGAATGCGTGAAAATATAAACAGCACATGCCCGTCAACATCCTGTCCGAGCGCCGCTTCACTCCATTTTTTATTTTGCCGCGACCAGCGGTTTTGACCGGGATGTTTGATCAGGCGCAGGTTTTGAATCACACTGTTGTAGTTATTAATGATGCTATTCATGTTGATTTTGTCAATATCATAAATTTTGAAGGGTGGTTTTTCAGATGATCCGGGATTAAACGCCGCCACGGAAAAATATTTGCTATTAATCTTTTCGTTGTTGATATAATCAAAATTTTTCATATAACCAACATTGGTTTTGTAATCGGTTTTGAACATGCCGGCATTGATTGCACCGATGAGATTATATTTTTTGCACCAATCGGAAACGGGTAAATTGGAGTGATTCATTTCACCGGCACAAAGCAAGCGGAAAGCATATACTTTCGGATCAATTTTAATAATGGTTATTTTTGCGTTGTCGTTTTCCGGGTATTGCGGCGATTGAAATTCCAAAAAAACCAAACCTTCATCTATATTTGTCCAGGTTTCGTTTTGCCTTGCCCGGCTGCAGCTTATTGTAATGATAATTAAAAGGAGCACGATTCCGGTTTTCATATATTATTCCGGTTTAAAAAACATGTGATTTCAAATTTACCAACAATGATTTTGATTTATTCTATATGCAAATTCCCCGTGTTTTATTCCAATTCCAAACTAAATTTTACCGGCATAATATCATAATGAGTACAAACTTGATCCACCAGATTTTCACGCACCACAAGCACCAGATGAACATGCTGCGTATTCCGGTGCCGCCCGATCAGTCGCTTTACCGCCGGTTCCAGCCCTTTACCCTTCAGCTCCAGCGGACCGATTTCATCGACGATGATCCAGTCCGTAGCCTTTTCCGCACAGCCATCCAGAATCCTTTGTGCCCAGCAAAAGGCTTCGTTTGAAAAAACGTATTTTCCAATCCGCATGGTTTCGGTATTAGCCTCTTCTTTCTCTACTTCAAGTAATTTTTTTTCATCTTCGCCGATATGATACAAATGGCGGTACCCACCGATAACCGGCGCCAGAATACCGTCCGCATTTTCCCGTTCTCTTATCCAGTGCATTAACCGGGTTGTTTTTCCCGATTGCACAGGACCGCTAAAAATATAAATCATATTCTGATTTTAGTAAATTCTGGCAAAAATATCCACAGAAACATCATTATGGTTTTAGGCGTATTTTATGTTTTCGTGGCAAGGCAAAACAGCGTATAATTTTAGCATCCCTTGAAAAGTCCAGGAGTTAATATCCTTAACGGCATCCAGCATAGTACATCCGGGCGTTTTATCCTGAATTCCCTGTCGTTAATAATTTCACTTTTTTATCTGCTGCTCGCCCCTCAAAGGTTTTGATACTATCCTGCACTTTATTAAATTTACTGTTGAATTTTAAAAAATTAGAAATGTAAATGAAATTTGATCAGATGATCTTTATTTCCGGATTGGACTTATTATGAAATTTACAATGTTATTTTTCTTGTTTACTTTTTTTATGGCCTGCACAACTAAAGAAAAAAACACGGAGATGTCCCCCAAAGATAAAGCCGCGGCAATTCATGAAAAAATACTGACCCTTGATTCACACACTGATACGCCCCTGGCTCTGGTACGCTCGGACTTTGATCCCGGCGTCCGCCATGAAACAAGCAGCAGAGGCAGTTGTCTCGATTTTCCGCGCATGAAGGAGGGCGGGCTGGATGCTGTTTTCTTTGCGGCGTTTATCGGTCAGGGTGCACGAAACGAAAGCGCCAATACAGCCACTGCAGAAAAAGTGACCCATATTCTTAAAAAAATTCACAGCGCCGTCGGGCAATATCCCGATCTGGCCGGCATTGCTTTGAAACCGTCTGACGCCTATCAGCTTGAAAATGCCGGCAAGCGTGCTATTTATATCGGCATCGAAAACGGATATGCCATCGGCAGTGACCTTTCACTTATTCAGACCTATTATGATCTCGGTGTGCGTTATATTACCCTTTGCCACACAAGCAATAACGATATCTGTGATTCCTCAACAGACAAGAAAGGGCCCGAGCACGGCGGGGTCAGTGCATTCGGCAGAAAAGTGATCGGCGAAATGAACCGTCTGGGAATTATAATTGATGTTTCGCATATTTCCGACGCCGCTTTCTACCAGGTGCTTGAGCAGTCCGAGGCGCCGGTGATTGCCTCACACTCCTGCGCCCGCGCCCTGTGCGACCATCCGCGCAATTTATCGGATGAAATGTTAAGGGCTCTTGCCGAACACGACGGCGTGATCCAGGTTTGCCTGATGAGCGACTACCTGAAAACCATCGAACAGCATCCCGATCGTGAAAAAGCACAGAAAGCACTGAGAAACAAGTACGGTCGTTACAGTGATATGAGCGATGCGGAAATCAGCGAATACCGTCAGCGGCGCCGGGAGATCGATGAAACATACCCGAAAAACTATGCCACGGTTTCCGATCTTGCGGATCACATCGATCACATCGTTAAAATTACAGGGATCGATCACGTGGGCATCGGCAGCGATTTTGACGGCGGCGGACGGATTGCAGGCTGCATGGATGTCAGTGAGATGGGTAACATCACCGAAGAACTTGTTAAGCGGGGGTACACGGAGCAGGAAATCCGCAAAATCTGGAGCGGAAATTTTATGCGGGTTTTTACGGAAGTTCGAAAAATTGGCAAAAAACCTAATCCGAAATTTTAAATCACCCGGTCATTGTTTCAGTAAATATAAAGAAAATACCGGAATCATGGCCTGTCGCCTGCCCGGTATTTTTTGCAAATTTTAAGCTGAAAAGACTTTAACTGGTTTTGTGCGCTTTATTTCTACAAAAAAGACCTTCCATTTTTAATGCACTGACCCGAACATTCCATAACGCCTATTTACGGCTGTAAAACATTTCTTTATGTTCATCCAGCATCAGCACCTGCGGATCATCATACCGTTTTTCACATCCCCGGCTTCGTTTACGCGCCGGATGCACTGCGCCCGGTCCATAAACCACACAAACTTGTTCATCTGCCTTAGCATTCCGGGCGTTGGTAAAATACCGCATTCTCCGGGGGCTATCAGCCGGCCCCTGCCAAGTCCGGCAATCTGAGGATATAAATAATTTACGCCAATATTAATCTCATAACAGCAGGAATAAGAGCGTAGTTGTTCTTTCGAAATGATCTGATAACCACGCCGGAGATTATATCATAATCAGACTATAGCAATTTTACTTCAACAAAATGACGCCCGCCGTCCTCTAATATTGGTAACTTGTTACCTAATATGTCTTTGCCGTCCAATTTAATTTTTATATCGCTTCTGTCTTTTTGAGCCATATTGATAACTTTTATTTCATACACACTGCCTCTGAACTTCCGCTGAACGGTAAAGCCGGGCCAGTCCGCGGGAATGCAGGGATCGATGATCAATCCGTCGTAGTCCGGTTTTATACCGAGAATGTGTTCGGTAATGGCATTATAATTCCAGGCCGCGGTGCCGGTTAGCCAGGAATTTTTTGCTTCGCCGGGAACGGCGGCGTCTTTTCCGGCGATCATCTGACTGTAAACATAGGGCTCGGTTTTGTGCAGATCGCTGATTTCCTCCAGATAAGCCGGGGCAATTTTACGGTAATAGGCGAAGGCCCGGTCGCCGTCACCCAGCATGGCTTCGGCAATCATAATCCACGGATTATTATGGCAGAAGATGCCGGCGTTTTCCTTATATCCCTGGGGATAAGTGCTGATTTCACCATACTTAACGACATATTCGGTAAAAGCCGGTTGATGCAGTACGATGCCGTAATCACAATCGAGCCGCTCTTTTACCGAATCCAGCGCTTTCCGGGCGCGGCCGTCCTTTACTCCCGCGCCGCCCATAATGCACATACCCTGCGGTTCGATGAAAATTTTGCCTTCCACGCATTCCTTACTGCCAACCTTTTCACCAAAATGATCGTAGGCGCGCAGGAACCAGGCGCCGTCCCAGCCGTGCGCGCTCAGATTTTTTTCCATTTCCCGCAGATGCTTCTGTGCTTCAATCGCTTCACTATCTTTTCCCAATCGCCGGCAAAGTATCTCGAATTGCCGTCCGTAGAGCAAAAACAGTCCGGCGATAAAGACCGATTCCGCTCTGCCCCCTTCCCTGTTCTCCGTCGTCTGAAAGGCTTCATCGGGATCTTGTGAAAAGCAGTTGAGATTGAGACAATCGTTCCAGTCGGCGCGACCGATCAGCGGCAGACCGTGACTGCCGCGATTATTGACCACATGATAAAACGAGCGTTTCAGATGCTCGAACAGGGGCTGCGCTTTTTGCGGGTCGTGATCGAAGGGCGCCTGTTCATCCAGAATTGTAAAATCACCGCTCTCTTTGATGTAAGCCACCGTTGCCGCAATCAGCCAGAGTGGATCGTCGTTAAAATTACCGCCGACATCGTGATTCCCGCGCCTGGTGAGCGGCTGATACTGATGATAAGCGCCGCCGTCTTCGAATTGGGTGGCGGCAATATCGAGAATACGCCGGCGGGCTTTCTCAGGAATCAGATGGACAAACCCGAGCAGATCCTGATTGGAATCGCGGAAGCCCATACCGCGGCCGATGCCCGACTCGAAATAACTGGCGCTGCGGGAAAAATTAAAAGTGACCATACACTGATACTGATTCCAGATATTGACCATCCGGTCCATGTTTGTTTCATGCGAATGAACCTGAAAAACGGATAGCAATTCGTCCCAGTACGACCTAAGTTCGGCGAATGCCTTGTCAACCTGGTCCGTATTTGTAAACTGATTGATGATCTTCCGCGCCGGCGCTTTATTGATCACCCCTTTGCTGACAAATTTCTTATCCGCCGGATTTTCCGCATAACCCAGAATGAATATGATATCTTTTTCCTCACCCGGCTCAAGTTCAATATTCAGGGCATGGGAAGCCATCGGCGCCCAGCCGTGGGCGTGAGAATTGCGCGCCCGCCCTTCCCTGACAACCTGCGGTGACTCAAACCCGTTTTCCCGACCCAGAAATGCATCGCGATCCGTATCAAATCCGGTAACGGGCCGATTGACACTATAAAAGGCAAAATGATTGCGCCGTTCGCGATACTCGGTTTTATGATAGATAACATTATCCTCGATTTCAACCTCGCCGATGGAAAGGTTGCGCTGAAAATTGGTCATATCATCCAGAGCATTCCAGAAGCACCATTCAACAAATGAAAACAGTTTCAGTTTTTTTTCTGCCTTGTTTTCATTTTTCAGTCTGACCCGCTGCACTTCCGCGGTAACACCTAACGGAACGAAAAAAAGTACTTCAGCAGTAACATCCTGAAATCGACCCGAAATAATCGAATATCCCAGTCCATGGCGGCAGGTATAGGCATCCAGCCTGGTTTTGACCGGTTTCCAGCCCGGCGACCAGATATGCGCACCATCTTTGATATAAAAATATTTTCCGCCGCTATCCGGGGGAACGTTGTTGTAACGGTAACGGGTAATCCGGCGCAGGCGGGCATCCTTATAAAAACTGTAGCCGCCGGCCGTGTTGGAAATGATGCTGAAAAAATCATCGTTGCCAAGGAAATTAATCCAGGGCAACGGCGTCCGTGGATTGGTTATCACATACTCACGATTTAGATCGTCAAAATATCCGAATTTCAAAATATGCTCCAATTAAACTTAACCGGCTAATAACCGCTGATTTCTTTGATCTCTTGAAAAAAAGCTTTTTTCCGGTCAGACTGATTTGCCAGTCTACCGGTACGCTCTGGTATCCTTCATTAAATCCTTCACCCTGACGACGGTAATCGAAATAGCCCCATGAAGCGTAGGACCTGACCGCTACGACAAGAGACTCTTCATAAAAAACACTTAACTTTAATATTCTACCCTAACAACAATTGATTTTAAACTTGAACTACCCGCCCAGCATAAAATCAGTTTTTTGCCGTATATCGCGCGACGAACTGCCGATCAGAATTTTAAACAGACCGGACTCCGTTTTCCATGTTTCTGATTCCTCATCATAAAAAGAAAAGGCATCACGACTAAGTATAAATGAAACCGTATGCGCTTCCCCCGCCTGCAGTTTAATTTTTTCAAAGGCTTTGAGTTCTTTTGCCGGTCGCGGTACGGAGGCTTTGGCGTCGCTGACGTACAACTGGACTACTTCCGCACCTGCACGGTCGCCCGTATTTTTCACATTAACCATGACCTTCACGATTTCGTCATCCGTATTCACCGGCTCCAGTTCCAAATCTGAATAGCTGAAGGTGGTGTAGGACAGGCCGTGACCAAAGGGAAACAGCGGTTCGACGTTTTTAGAATCAAAATAACGATAACCGACAAATACCCCTTCCGCATAATCTACTTCTTTATTTTTACCGGGATAATTACCCATGGCATGGGGCGGCGAATCGTTTAACTTTTCAGGAAATGTGCAGCACAGTTTTCCGGATGGATTGACATCGCCGAAAAGAATGTCAGCCATGGCATTGCCCCCTTCCATACCCGCATACCAGGCCTGAAGAATCGCCGGCACTTTATTAACCCAGGGCATTTCCACGGGCGAGCCGCTGACCAGCACGACAATGGTTCTGGAATTCACCCGGGATACTGCTTCGATTAAGCGATCCTGATCATAAGGTAATTTCATATCTTTGCGATCGTGACCCTCGGTATCGAAATGATGACTCAGTCCGGCGAAGATAATCGCCACATCTGATTTTCTGGCGACATCGACGGCTTCTCTGCGTAATTTTTTTGCTTCTGCAGGATCGAACTGATAATTCAACCCGTCATCCCACGACCATTCCGACCAGCGTTTGAATCCCCGGGCAAAACTGATATTCAGTTCGTCGCCTATTTTATTTTTCAAACCATCCAGCGGCGTTACTTCATAGATTGCTTTCACACCGCTGCTGCCACCTTCCTGGGCATGCCTGCGCGTCGCGTTATCACCAATGACGGCAACGGATTGAATACTATTTTTATCGAGGGGCAGCACTTGTTCATTTTTAAGCAGAACAATGGCTTCTCTAGCGACAGCCCGTGCCGCATCAAAATGCTCCCGCACGGTGAATGCGCCCTGCGACTGATCTTCATCAAGCGTATTAACTTCGATAATCACGCGCAGTACGCGGCGCGCCTTATCATCGATCACGGATTCCGGAACGCGGCCATCTTTAACCGCCTTCAGCAGAGAATCGGCAAAATAGTAGGCGCTATAGCTTTCTTTGTCCGTGCCCATTTCGATATCCAGACCGGCCATCGCCGCGGGCACGGTACTGTGCACGGCATTCCAGTCGGAGATGACCGCGCCTTTGAATCCCCATTCATTCTTCAGAATATTGGTCAGCAAATAGTTACTGGCCGTGCAGTAATCGCCGCGAAATTTGTTATACGCCGCCATCACGGTGAGCGCGCCGCCTTCTCTTATCGCCGCCTCATAAGCCGGCAGATAAATTTCACGCAGGGCCCGCTCGGACACTTTGACATTGACCGTGTCGCGATCGTGTTCCTGATTATTCAGCGCATAGTGCTTGACACAGGCGGCGACATCCTGTTCCTGAATGCCTTTGACGACCGGAACCACCATCTGCGCCATCAGATACGGATCTTCACCCATATATTCAAAATTCCGGCCGCAAAGCGGCGTACGGTGCAAATTAACGCCCGGCCCGAGAATCACGTCTTTTTCCCGCGATCTGGCTTCGGCGCCGAGCACTTGCCCGAACTGACAGGCCAACTCCCTGTTCCAGGTTGAAGCCAGCGCCGAACCTACCGGCAGATAACTGGCAGAGTCCGTCGTCCAGCCCGCGTCATTCCAGGAATCCCGCTCGACCTCGGCGCGAACGCCGTGGGGACCATCGGACATGGTGAACTCGGGGATGCCCAGCCGCTCCACACCGGCAACGGTAAACTTGCTGTTGCCATGGGTCAGGGCGATCTTTTCCACCAGGGTCAGGCGGGAAAGAATATCTTCCACGCGATCCTCTGTCGGTTGACTGCTGTCAAGATAAAGCGGTTTTTTCTGACAGGCAGCCATCAGCATTGATAAGGTAATAATATTGATTATTTGAAAAGTGCGCTTCATCTGTTTGTCTCCTTTAATACGTCCTTAAATTACCTGCTATCAAAATTTGTAAAGAATACAACTTAAACGATAGAGTTACAAGTCGTTTTTTTTTTGAATTTGTGAGAAATTATTGCGAACCATGATTTATATAAAAAACCCGCAATTATCGGAACAGACAATACTTGTAAGAATGAAATTATCTGCAATCTGTTGTCCTTAAAGAGACATAGAACATGTTGCACTTATTATTTGAATCCACAAAAAAATCCTTATTGCGACACCAACTAAAGTTACATTTATTATAAGTCAATTGGAGTCAGCACCTCATTTTTTGCCTGTAAAATTGTTGCATTATGTAAAAGGCTTTCTTCTTAAATCCGGCTGATCCGACCAATCCTTTACGATTCCAGCCGTCCTGGTGCGGATACAAACCGGTGAGCAGCGATGCCGTATTTTCCTAAAAATGATTCAATAGTCTGCCTGATATCAGCGCATGGTTTAAGCAGCGGTCCGGCCAGTTCTTCTTCAGAAAACCGATCACTATAGAGATACACTTCGGCCTTTTGCTGGACCAGCGCCTGAATCTGCGCCTCCCATTGATCCTGCTTATGAAAGCCGGGCAATATAAACCGCAGCATTGTTCCATTGTTGAACTGAGAAGGATTTTTTAAAATTTTCTTGACTTCCTTAAATAAAATTTTATATTTATAGCATTAATTATTTGAAAGTGACATCGCATGTACAAAATTGTTGCTATTCTGCTCATTCTTTTATTTTCCGGCCTGCTTTATGCCGATGCGGTTTTTACCACATCCAGTGCAACGCCCGAAGAAAACCGGGTTACCATTGTCTGGATTACCAAATCCGAAACTAACATCAAGCACTTCAAAGTAATGCGCAGCAATGACGGCGAAACTTATATTGAACTGACCAAGATGGCTCCCAAAGGTCCCGGAACACGTTATGAATATGTTGATGAGAAGGTGATGTTCAGAGGCACATCTGTTTTATTTTATAAAGTACGTGCAATTGATAAAAACGGAAATGTAATTTCCGAATCCATAATGCCTCCCGTGCATCCGAATATTTCCAGTATATTTCGTACCTGGGGTGCAATTAAAGCAATGTTTGCAGAATAATTATATTTATAAAATAAATGAAACCTCTTTTGTCCCTTTTCATTTAACATGGAAAGGGATTTTTTTATGATTAAATGAAACATCCATGATTTGGCAAACACACAAAGGCATGATTAAATAGAACCCCCACCCCTTCGCCCCTCCCCCG
>CAYXRA010000152.1:0-11378 GCA_964467525.1 uncultured Calditrichaceae bacterium | reverse complement strand
TTTATACTGCTGCGTATGATGTATAATACCCACACAAAACGACATAGAACCTAAATTTCATTACACAGAAGTTAATTAGCAGCGCCTGTGTTCGATTCATTCACTTAAATAAGTCACCTCGACTATATCGCGTCCCGAGGGGAGGCACACTATTTGTTAATTATTTTTCTATAATATTTCGTCCTTAACAGCACGGATATTTAATATATGCCTTCACCTATATTCCGGTCAGATCGTTGCCAATACGCCTCCCCTGCACTTCCGACAGAGGGGAATTCTTTTATCCCACATGTGAAATGGCTTTGCTAAGGGGAAAAGCAGGTCAGATAATCAGACCAATCTATTTTACCTGCAGGACAGCGATAACCTGATCGTTATCACCTGAGGGAAGATTCTCGTCTATATCCTGCATGGTATTTTGCAGATTATATGCGTGTTTTTTAAAGGTTGGAAAAATTGTATTATAAAGCAGATCGTTATCCGGCTTTTGAGTGCCTTTTAAATAGTAAAAAAGCATCGACCCGGTTGGAAGCGTGGTCGTAATGGCTTTTACCAATCCCTGGTATCGTGGATCAAAGTCCAGATTCTGGCCGGTAATTGTTTCGGCTGCACCTTCCGGTCCGATCAGATAAGGCAAATCCTGATGCACGGCATACCAATAAAGCGTTTTGCCTTCTGCCGGAAACAATCCGACGGAGAAGGTAAATGTAACTTCGTAAATATCCGGTGAAAAATCATCGAGTATCGATTTTACCAGTTGATTTATCTGATTGTTTTCCCACTGTTTTTGCGGATTGTGACGGATAAAACCTTCGATATATTTTCTGAGCATCAAAAGCACGGTGAGTGTGGGGTAATCCTTTTCAAATCCGTTCACAAGAAGAACTAAACACTGACTGTCATTGACAGCATAGGGGACAAAGAAACTGGTATGCGGTGTGCACCTGGATTTAACCATTGCCAGTAATTCAAGGTACGGGTTATCAAAATGAAAATTAACCTGATTTATCTTATCCTGATAACCGAATGCGGCACTGCGTTCCTGTGTTTGCCGCGCATCCTTTTCCAGTTCATTAAGCCGCTGCCGGAGTTCCAGGTTTTTGCGCCGCAGTTTGATTGATTTCTGATAAACGGTAAGATGGGTGCGCACCCGCGCTGAAATTTCGAGTGGATCAAAGGGTTTGGTCAGATAATCTACGGCCCCCAGGGCCAGGCCGCGCGCTTTATCGAGCGATTCGTTCTTTGCAGAAAGGAAAATAACCGGGATGAAAGCCGTATCTTCGCGGTCCTGCAATTTTTTGCAAACCGCGTAGCCGTCCATATCGGGCATCATCACATCCAGAAGTATCAGATCCGGTTTTTCCCGGACAGTGACCTCAAAGGCTTCCTGACCGGAAGCAGCGGTTAATATTTGATATTTCGAATTAACCAGGGCCCGTGACAATAACTTCAGATTAATCGGATTATCATCGACGGCCAGTATTTTATATTTCATTATATGAATGGAATTTTATTAAACTAATGCTTCCGCCCAATACCGGTCTGCTGCCGCATTAAGCGACCGCAGTCAGGTAAATGTGGCATTGCGTATGGCGCATTATCGGCAAAATTCAAAATTTATTGAGCGGCAATTTAAACCTTACCCGAAATAGTTGAAGCGCTTGTTTAATTGCCAGATGTATACGGAACTGAATAAAAATATCAGCAGAAAGGTGGCAATGGATACCGCCGAGCCGTAGCCAAACTGTAAAGTTTGAAATAGCAGTTTATAGGCATAGACGCTGAGCGTTTCGGTGAGATTGGCCGGACCGCCGCCGGTCATCACATAAACAAGATCGAAAACGCGCAGGGCGTCCATAATGCGAAAGATGGCAACGATCAGAATGATCGGGAAAAGCAGGGGCAGGGTAATTCTGAAAAACTGGCGGATTGCGCCGGCGCCGTCTATTTCCGCCGACTCGTACAGTTCTTCCGGGATGGTTTGCAGTCCGGCATAGATAAGCAGGGTCACAAACGGCGTGGTTTTCCAGACATCGGCCAAAATGATGCTGTGCATGGCCCAGTTACGGTGGCCCAGCCAGTTCAGCGGCGAATCGATGATACCGGCGCTTTGCAGCAGATAATTAAGCACCCCGAAATCCCCGTTGTAAATTAAAGCCCACATTTTAGCGGAGACAACCGTTGGAATGGCCCAGGGAATCAGAATCACCGCTTTGAGTACGGCATTACCGGGAATCTTCTGTTTCATCAGCATCGCCACACCAATCCCGATAATTAATTCCAATCCGACCGAAATAACCGTGAAATAAATGGTATTGAATGCGCTCTGCACAAAACGCAGGTCCTTAAAAAGAAAGAGATAATTTTTGATAGCCACGAATTCCGAGATATGAAATACGGGCATTTTACGCAGCAGACTCAGGTATATGCCGTACAGCAGCGGAAAGAGTGCCACCAGGGCAATGAGCAGCAGCGCCGGAAAAAGATATTTCTGATGTTCCTGAATTTTTAAGGGCATGGCTTAATTCTAAATAAAAAACGGGCAGGCCGCAAGGAGAAATGGGGATATGGATTAATAAATGGCCGGAACTGTAGATTGACTGATCAGGAATATGCATTAATTCATTTTTTTTCCAGCGCGATATTCTCCAGTTCCAGCACATGCTCGATCTGGCGGCTGGCGGAGCGCATCGCTTCTTCAACGGGACGAATATCGGCTAAGATGGCCGAAAACTCGACCTGTAAAATCTGTGATATCTGGGGATAGAAAGGCGTACTCGGCCGGGGCCGGGTCGCAGATAAAATTTTGAATAAATCATAAATAAAAGGCTGTTCCCGTTTCAGTATCTCATTTTGATAGAGACTGATACGGGAGGGCTTGGTGCCGACGGTCAGGGCGAAATCCAGTTGAATCTCCGGCGAGCACATGAACCGGACAAATTTTCGCGCCGCCGCCTTTTTTTTGGAATAGCGGTTGATAGCCATCTGCCAGCCGCCCAGAGTGCTGACGCCCTGATTGCCCTCCGTGGAAGGCATCAGCGAAACGCCTACTTTGTCCTTAACCTTTGAATTATCCAGTTGAAAAAAGGTCCAGCAGTAGGGCCAGTTGCGCAGGAAAAGGCAATTGCCGTGAAAAAAACTGAGCCGCGTGGTTTCTTCATCGGCGGTAAGCACCCATTCCGGCGAAATCTCATATTTGTAGATGGTATCCTTCAGCCACTGCAGGGCGCGCAGGGTTTGCGTATTTTGTAAATGCAGTTGATTGTTTTCATCGAGTATTTGTCCGCCAAATCCGCCGATCACTTCATTAACCGCGCAGATCAGTCCCTCGTATTGTTTACCCTGCCACAGGAATCCGTACAATTTCCGGTCCTGTTCCTGACCGAGGATAAACCGGGCCTGACTGACCAGTTCATCGAACGTGCGGGGCGGCTGCATGTCGTATTTTTCCAGGATATCTTTGCGGTAGTAAAACAATCCGCCGTCCACATACCAAGGGATGGCGTAAACCCGGTCACGGTAGGTATCAGCCTCGAGCGGGGCCTGAAAAAACAGATCGCGTTCTTCCGGCGGCAGTAAATCGGTGACATCTTCCAGCCAGCCGGCCAAACTGAATTCCGGCGTCCAGATTACATCGATCAGGAAAACATCGAAATCGTCAGACTTTGCTTCGAGACTGGTGGTATAAAACTGATGCTGTACATTGGTATTAGCCGGCAGAACCTCTTTACGGACGCGTATGCCGGGATTTTCCTTTTCGAAACGGGCAATGGTTTTATCGAATTGTTCACGGGCATTGGCCAGTTTGAAATGCTTGAATACAATGGTACCGGCACCGGCGTCGCTGCCCTGCGTATCATCCCTGTCGCCGCAGGATAAAAAAATGATTGTTGAAATGAACAGGATGATTAAATATTTCATGATTCGATTTAGTCTTGAAATTTGTTTATTGAATGCAGAGACCTCCCGGGACATCTCTACAAAAATTATTTTAAAAACCAACCAGGCCCCACCCCTAACACCTCCATCGGAGGGCAAACTCTGTATCCCCTCTTGGGAGGGGACTAAGGGGTGGGTTCTGACATGCGATTAAACTTTCAGACTTGGGAAAATTCACGGAATAAATACTTTTGCTTTTCCCGGTCAGATCGCTGCTAACCGGGACCCATCCCTACCCCTCCGTCGGAGGGGAATTCATGTTTATCCCCGGCTAATTTGCTGCATTACGGCATCCAACACCCAGAGCCTTCCTCTACGGGATCATTTTGTTTTTAAACGATAAACCTTGTCCCAGCCTTCCCCGGGGGGATTTTCCTTAAAGAAATTACAACGTTCGACATAGGTAAGAGAGGGACCGTCATCCGATTTGATCTGCAGGGCCTGCTGAAAATATTTAATCGCCCCGTCCCAGTTCTGATTCAGATAATCCTCGAATCCTTTGCCGAAATAATGGAGTACGCTGTACATTTCATCGGATAATCCCTTTGAGGCCGTTGAAAGCAGCTCAAAAACCTTCACAGGCCTTTCCTTGCCGACGACGCCGAGATAGTCGAGCGGGCGGGCAATAATCAGGTCGCCGGCCATTTTGTAGGTTTCCTCTCCGATCATATTCAGCGTGTTGTACTGCTTATTGGCCGGTTCCAGGCGCGCCCCCAGATTAACCGAATCGCCCATCACCGTATAATCAAAACGATTCTTGGACCCCATATTGCCGACGATCATTTCACCGGTATTGATCCCGACCCGGGCTACCAGGGCCGGTTTGCCCTGCTTACGCCAGATCTTGCGCATATCGATCAGACGCTCCTGCATTTCCACCGCCGTGGCGCAGGCATTGGCGGCGTGATTGCCCCGTTCCACCGGGGCGCCGAAAACGGCCATTATCGCGTCGCCCTCGTATTTATCGACCATTCCGTCATATTTGAAAACGATATCTGCCATCTCAGTGAGATACTCATTGAGCAGATTGACCAGCGCCTCCGGTGTTTTGGACAGGCGCTCGGTTATGGTTGTAAATCCCGCCACGTCGCTAAACAGTACCGTGCAGACTTTCTTTTCACCGCCCAGCTTCAGTTTTTCGGGATGATCCAGCAGTTCATCAATAACCGATTTATGCACGAAAAACTGAAAGGTATCTTTGATGAAGCGTTTGTTTTTTTCCTCGGTCAGATAGCGGTAAACGTAAATCAAGGTAAAAGTGAGGGAAATGGTTAACAGCGGATTGATGATTTCAATCCATAAATTCTGATTGAGAAAGAGTACCGATGAAACAATTACATGCAGTACGGCGAAAACAATCATAATCACAATGCTGGCAATGAGTCCCGTGTAACTCAGCAGCACGCCTGTTAGGATTCCCAGTCCTGCAATAATGGCAAAAGATTCAGCTTTACCCATCTTCGTTATAAATTCGCCGCGCCGCAGCGTGTTCAGAATGTTGGCATGAATTTCCACACCGGGGAAGGCCTGCATAAAGGGCACATTCCGCAAATCAAAGAGGCCGGCCAGACTGGTGCCGACAAAGATAATCTTGCCATTGAAATATTCTTTGGGCACCCGTTTGGCATACACATCATAAAAACTGATGTAGCGGAATGTTTTGAATGTTCCTGCCCAGTTGATCAGCATATTGCCGTGTTTGTCGACCGGCACTTCGCCGAGAAGCTGTCCCTGGCGGTAGAGATTATAATTATCGTCATCATTAATTGACAGCGAATCAACCGCTATTAAATCCAAAAACATCTCAAATGCCAGTGCCGGATAGAGATGGTTGTTGAAACGGGTGAAGGTATGAATGCCGCGCACCGTGCCGTCGATATCCGCTTTAAAATTCACATGACCGACGCCGCGGCTTGCGTTCAGCAGCCCGGTGAATTCACTCTCGAAGCGCTCTTCTTTTCTGAAGCGCTGCATTTCCCGGTTGGAAAATTGATAGTAGAATTTTTCCGTTTGAAATCCCTCCGGTTCTTCGGACATGACCGGACGCCAGGTGTCGGAATCGGCCATGGCAAAATAGAGGGCATTGTAGACATTACCCGCCTCTTCAATGGCATCGATAAATCCTTCATCCTGTTCGGGATCCCAGGTGAAAGGATCGTACAAAATATCGAGTCCGATAGCCGCGGCGCCGCCCTCGCTCAGATAATTGACTACTTCCGTGTGATAATCGCGGTGCCAGTTGTAGTAGCGGCCCAGCTTTTGAATGCTGCGCTCATCGATATCTACAATAATGATATCTTCAATCATTTCGGCGCCGATGATCTTTTTTTCAACGCGCCAGTCATAGGTTTTGGCTTCATAGGAATAGAGCAGATTTTTGGCAATGTAATTGGCCAGAATCCAGACCAACAGTGCGGCGATGAATCCGGTTAGGGCGCCGCCGGCAATTTTTGAAAAATGTTTTTTGAACATCACCCCTCCTTATTTTTTTCGGGCAGGGAAATCAGCAAACCTAAATTTTCAGATATTTTCAATAGATGGCCGGCACAGTTAGCGATTTTTATAAAATTCGCCGGCCCGGGAAATCAATTCATCGATCTCTTCTTCATTGTTATAAAAATGCGGCGAAACGCGCAGCATTCCGTTTCGCAGCGAACAGATAATGTTCCGGTTCATTAAGTATTCGTAAAATTCGGGCATATCTTTACCGGCAAAGGAATAAATACCCGACCAGTACTTTTTATCCGCGGCCCCTTTGAACCGCAGTCCCGGTTGTCCCAGGCCGTCGATGAGACGTTGGCCGAGCTGCATTAAATGGCGTTCGATGTTCTCAATGCCCGCTTCCATGAGCAGACCGGCGGAGGCACGCAGGGCGCTGATGCCGAGAAAATTACCGGTCGCATATTCGAATCGCCCGGCGTCGGGCAACAGGTCCAGTTTGTAATCGAAAAAATCCCAGGCATTCTCCACGCCCAGCCAGCCGGTAAATGCCGGCGTAATCTTTTCGAACAACTCAGGCGCAAAATACATGAAACCGGCGCCCATGGCGCCCATCAGCCATTTGTGTCCGCCGTTGGATAAGAAATCGATCTGAAATTTTTGCACGTCGAGGGGAATCGCCCCCAGGCCCTGAATGCTGTCCACTGAAAAAATGATGTCGTTCGCTTTGCACAGTTTGCCGATCGTTTCCAAATCGTTGCGAAAGCCGTTGGAAAATTCAACAAAACTGATCGAAAGCATTTTGGTGCGCGGGGTGATGCGTTCCTCTATATCTTCGATTCGGATCTGTCCGTCGCGGTTGGGGACATAGACCATATCCACGCCAAAGCGCTCCAGATTCATAAAGGGATAGACATTACTGGGAAATTCGTAATCGGTGAGGATAATCTGATCGCCGGCCTGCCAGCTCAGTCCGTTGACCAGGTGATTGAATCCCTCGCTGGTATTTGTGATAAAGGCAATGTGTTCGGCGCTGCCGTTGATCATTTTAGCCAGCAGATCGCGCGCTTCCTGGCGGATGGCGCTTACTTGCCGGAAGGTATCGATATCACCGAAACTGCGCTCATCGAGATACCATTCCAGCATATCGGTCACCCGCGTTGAAAGCGGTGAAATGGCAGCGTGATTCAGATAAATTTTTTGCAGGGTAATCGGGAAAAGTTCTCTATATGTGTTTAAATCCATATCTTTTTAATCTCCGGTGTTGAACGAGAATTTTTTAATTATTCGGTAGTCGTTAATCGTTGTTCGTTATTCGATATTAAATTTCCGTTTTCACCAGCCCGCCTCATCCCAGAAGGCCCCTTCATGATGGGTGATTTTCGCCGGATATTCTGAAAAATCTACAATGATCACATCGAAGCGCACGCCCATGCCCTCATACCGGGGATGACGGTCCAGAAACGTATAGGCGCCGCGAATGATGTTTTTCTGCTGCCGTTTATTGACGCGATACTCGGGCACGCCCAGCGGATCGCTGTGATAACTTTTTACTTCCGATATGACGATCGTATCTTCAATGGCGCTGATTATATCCAGCTCCGCCCTGCCTGAACGGAATCCCCGTTTTAAAATACGGTGTCCCTTTTGTTCGAGAAATCTGCAGGCCAGACGTTCGCCGTTTTCCCCCAGTTGCTGTTTTGCCGTATGCGCCATAAATTAATTTTTGATCCGGACCGGATTGGTGTAACTTATATTCGTGGAATGAAAATAATCGATTGTTCAGTTAAATACAAGTGCTCACAGGTACAGAAATAAAGGAAGACTGCAATGAGAATCAAATTGATCCGGTCAAAGTTCAAATATGTCCGGTTAATTCCCGGCTTTATACTTGTTTTACTTTTGCCGGCTTTGTCGACAGCGGTTGCCGGACAAAGCGACACGCTCTATATTTTACAAACCACCGATGTGCACGGCGTGATCCAACCCTATAATTACTTCACCGATGAGGCGGCCGATAACGGTCTGGCCAGGATTTACACGCGGGTTACTGAATACCGCAAAAAGCATGATAACGTCCTGCTTGTCGATGGCGGCGATATCCTGCAGGGCACGCCGCTGGCCTACTATTTTAACAAGATCGAAACCACGCTGCCCCACCCTTTGATTTTGACCATGAACTACATGGGCTACGATGCCTTCGCCGTCGGCAATCACGATGTCGAGCAGGGATTATTTGTTTACGAGCGGGCGCGCAGGGAGTCCGATTTTCCCTGGCTTTCGGCCAACGGCATCATGCCCGACGGCCGAACTTATTTTGAGCCCTATACCATCATCGAGATTAATGATATCCGCGTGGGCATTATCGGCTTAACCACCCCGGCCATCCCCATGTGGCTGGACAGCGCTCTGTATCCGGGCATCACCTGGGAAGATATGGTGGAAAGCGCCGCATACTGGTCAGAGGAGTTATCCGCGCATGTCGATGTGCTGGTCGGCCTGTTTCATGCCGGACTGAACGCTTCGTACAGCGAAAGTGCAACACAGGCTCTGGGTCTGCCCAATGAGAATGCCTCGCGCCGGGTTGCTGAACAGGTACCCGGATTCGATATCATTTTCGCCGGACATTCACACCGCGCCGCCGTCAATCCGGACAGGGAAATTAGCAAAATCACTCATGCGAAAAATGAATCTTCGGATGAAGTGCTGTTCGTGAATGCCGGTTCGCGCGCTCAGAATCTGGGGGTGGTACAAATCGTTTTGTCCAATGAAGGCGATGCCGGATATTTTGACTGGAAAATCAAACAAAAATCGGCCTGGCTGGAACCGATGCAGGATGTGCCGGCCGCCCCGGCCATCATGCAGCTTAGCGATTATTATCATAAAAAAACGCTGGATTACATTCGCACTGAAATCGCCGAATTAAGCGATACCCTCAGCAGCCGCCAATCGCGTTATAAAGATACGCCGTTTGTGGAGTTGATCAATCAGTCCCAGTTGAACTATACGGATGCTGATTTTTCATTCGCCGCCGCATTTAACGACCGCTTTGTCCTGCGGCCGGGACCGGTAACAATCAAAGATGTTTACGGCATGTACTGGTACGAAAACTTCCTGTATGTTGTGGAAATGACCGGCCGCCAGATCAGGGATTTCCTGGAATACAGCGCCCGCTATTTTATCATTAAAAACGGCACGCCGGCGCCCAATCCTGAAATGCAGGGATATAATTACGACATGGCCGAGGGACTGCGCTACCGGATTAATCTGAATAAGGAGCCGGGTCAGCGCATCGAAAATCTGCGGATTGCCGAGAACGGTCAGCCCCTCGATATGGACGCAACCTATAGAGTCGCTCTGAACAGCTACCGGGCTACCGGGGGCGGCGGACACATGGCCGCGGCCGGGGCCGAAGACGCGCCGGTGATTTTCAAATCCAGTGAAGATATCCGCAATATTCTGATTGATTATATTAAAAATCAGGGTGTGATCAAACCGCAGGCCGACGGGAACTGGCGTTTGGTTTGGGAGTGAATTGATGGAGTAATAGTCAGCGCCTCAAACCCGCCGTTCGCGCCGCGCTTGCAGATAGCGGTCGTTCATTTCAACGATCTTATTAATTTCCGCGGTGATCTGTTTTTCACTTTTACCTTTGGTCCAGTCATCCATCAGATAGCGTTCGGGATGCTCGATGGCCAGGTGCACGATATTGGACAGCGGTATCATATAATAACGATAGAGCTGATCGATTTTGGCGCACTGCACGTCAAAATTGATGGTCGATTCATGCTGGACATTGGTTTTCACTTCAAAATCCTTTTCCAGCCGCCCTTTCTGACGGATCACCTGAATGGCCATGTGCAGATTGCCGATCCAACTGCCGACGTTATCAAAGTTCAGCATGATATTGGCCGGGCGTGTGGTGATGCTCAAGCCGGACTGAAAATCGGGTTTACTGTCCAGCACGCGCAGATCGGACAACATGTACACGTACATATTTTCCAGATCTTCCATTGCCCAGCGATTGATGGGATATTTTTCCGTATCCAGGCTGCGCGGATTGCGCCGGGGATAGGTAATTACCCGATCACTGTGATCGGCTTTGCTGAGATGAAAATCGTAAGTGCGGCGGATTTCCCCGTAATCCATCTGGAAATCGGAATCGCTCACCGCCAGATGCTCGAATCCGCAGACATTGGAAATATTGACCAGCAACTCCAGGGGATAGGTCAAACCAAGCGGATTTTCATTATAGTGGATGATCTGCACCCGTTCCGGTTTGAAAATACTTTTACGGTAGACATTGGCCACGCGTTCGGCGCTCTCTTCCCAGGGTGCAAAATCATAAAAAGAAACTTTATCCACATAATTTTCATTTTCCAGAAAATCGCGCGGATTGTCTCCGCAGACGGCAACCATTACCGTAAAATCATGCTGAGCAGGGAAATATTTTATGCGCCCCTCGATGATGCGACGCAGATCGTCGTATGATCTTTTGGATTTTAAATATTGCCGGAATCCAATCAGGTATTTCATGCGCCAAAAGTAAACAGTAAAACAACCTGCGTCAATAAAAAATTAGGAGGAAGACATGTTGAATCGGTGAAATGTTGAATTGTTAGATTCGTGATAAAGAATCATACCGGATAGCATGTCACTCATTTTTCACATTTCATCTCTCACACTGGAAGTTGGTAGTTAGCAGTTGGCTTTTGGACTTTGGTTCATAACATTCTGCCTTTTCAATTATCTTCCCGCCGTGCGGGATTTCCGTCACTCTCGTGACTCCGGCTTTACTATGGACACTCTCACGCTATGCGCTCTGCCCTTTGCGACATGCATTTACCGCTTCACTCTTTACTTTTCCTTTTTCCTTCTTCCCGTCCGGCAAATAAAATGCAGATTTTGTGATTTTTTTCTTGACTTATTTAATCTCAAATAATGATTCTTCCGGTTTTTGAGTACATTAGGTACCTTTTAGCACAAAATTGTGATTATGC